>JBATTD010000245.1:0-1778 GCA_049670345.1 Ignavibacteriaceae bacterium | reverse complement strand
GCTTTAAAAAGCATTTATGGGCTTTAAAAGGTATAGTTTGAATGGTGTATTAATTACTTGCCAAACATACAATGTAGTCAATTATCAACCATTACTTGCTTCTATCAATTAATATTTGCAATTTAACAATAGTTAATCTACACCTTGAGAGAAACGTATGGGATAACGTTACTCTTAAATTCTTTCCAGAATATTGTGCTTCCCCCAAGGCGTAGAGTGTGTTGAATATACTTTTCAATTCCACTCATAAGGAGGCTGCTATGAAAAACTTATTCTTACTTTTTATCCTTTTGATATTCGCAACGAATCCAGTCTTATCACAAGATACAATTCACGTACCTGCAGATTACTCAACTATTCAAGCTGCAATTAATGCAGCCAATAATGGTGATTTGATTCTTGTTGCCGAAGGTACCTACTATGAAAATGTTCTAATCGAAAACAAAGCCGTTACTCTTGCTAGTTATTTTATACTAGATGATAGTACTAGTCATATTTCAAAAACTATTATTAATGGTAGCCTGCCTGTTAATACAGATAGCGCCAGTGTCATAATGATTTTAAACACTCCCGAGCTAAATACAGTCTGCGGATTTACTCTTACCGGTGGAACGGGCACGAAAAAGGTTTTCCCTGGCGGCGTTTACTCCCAAATTGGTGGAGGAATAGATATTGAAGAATCCAGCGCCATAATAAAAAATAACCATATCATTAATAATTCCGTTATTAATTTAGGACAGGCCCTTGGTATACTAGGAGGTGGCATATCTTGGGGTGCGGGAATTGCTAGCGGTTTAACCCTGGAAATATCTGGTAATCTTATATCAGGTAATGAAATCAGTGGAGAGCAGACCGGAGGAGGTGGAATTAATATTTCAAATTACATTATAGGTGGCGAACTAGATTTTTTGATTGAAGATAACATAATAGAAAACAATACGGTTATTAATACAACTACGTGGAAGGCTATGGGCGGAGGCATTTACCTTGATTTTTGCTTGCCGACAATTGGGAATCAAACAATCAGAAATAATATTATCCGCAACAACAATGTACAATGTCCACATAGTTTCGGCGGCGGACTTTATTTTATTATAAGAGATACTGTTAATAGCGGTACCGTTGATAACGATCCAGGACCATACGTTTATAATAATATTATTTCCGGAAATCATTCGGATTATTTAGGTGGCGGTGTATCCGTCTGGCGTGCTGATTTCTACCCTGGAATTCCAACCACGCCTCTTCAATCTGCTGGTAATTATGTTCCTAAGCCCTCCTTTATAAATAACACTATTGTCAACAATACAGCACAGGACGGTTCAGGATTCTTTATAATGAATCACAAACCTTTTTTGATGAACAACATCTTGTGGAATGTTTATCCGGTTAGCGCAGAATGGGGTGAAATATATTTAGGAGACGAACCCCACTGGCTCGCTTACGTTGAACCAAATACATATGGCGGGGCTAAAATGTTTTACAATGATGTACAAGGCGGCTGGGATCCGGATAGCGGAGAAGGCAACATTGATTTCGATCCGATGTTTGCAGACACATTGTTTAATTTGTCGGGTAGCAGCTACTGTGTAGGAAATGGAATAGATTCAATTGAAATTGAGGGAATTTCTTATATTAGTCCCCCAACCGATTTTTATGGTAATGTAAGACCAAATCCAATTGATCCTTATGTTGATATTGGTGCGATTGAATCACCATATCCGAGGAATATAGTTGGCGTAAAGGACAATTCAATTGAATTACCTGTTAAATATAGT
>JBATTD010000244.1:0-5338 GCA_049670345.1 Ignavibacteriaceae bacterium | reverse complement strand
AATGTTACGACGTGCCCATTTCAATAATGTCATATCCATATTGTGCCCTGATAATATTTATCGCACGTAACATCCTTCTTCTTTTTATCTCTTCAAATTCAAACAATTCTTCCTGTTCCGAATATTCTTTGAATTTACTTAATTTAATTCCTATCAATCTCACAGCAACTCTTCTTGTATGTGCTTTTATCATCATATCCCAGGCAGCATCAAATACAATCCTGTCATCATCGGTTGGTTTTATTGTTTTTGAACGTGTTAATGTTTGAAAATCAGAATAACGCAGTTTAATATTTATTGTTGATGCCTGCCAACCTTTGTCTCTTAATTCCTGGCAGACTTTCCCGGTAAGTTCAAACAGCTTATTTTTTAAGAATTGTTTACTTGTTACATCTTTAAATGTTCTTTCGTGCGAAATACTTTTTTGTTCACGCTCAACAGTTAAGTATTCACTGCCGCCGCCGTTTGCTTTTCTGTAAAGATCGATACCGTATTTACCGTAAGCAGCGGCAAAGTAATCCTGCGGCAGATTTGTTATATCACAAATTCTGTACATGCCTTTTGAGTGAAGATCTTTTAAAGTTACTTTTCCAACTCCGGGAATCGTTTCCACAGGCATTGGTGCTAAAAAATCTTTTTCCATTCCAGGCATTATGTATGTTATGCCCTTCGGCTTCATACAATCGGAGCCAATTTTTGCAATAGTTTTATTGCTGCCTATTCCTATTGAACAAGGAAGTGAAAGTTCATCCCATATTTCCTTTTGCAGAAATGATGCAAACGCAAACAGCGATCCGTAAACATTCTGGCAGCCGGTAAAATCCATATAACATTCATCAATGGATGCACTTTCTATAACAGGTGCATACTGCTTAAGAATATTTTTTACAGCCTTTGAAAAGTATGAGTACTCGCCATGACTTCCGTGAATGTAAACGCCGTGAGGACAAAGTCTGTAAGCAGTTCGTATCGGCATAGCAGAGTGAAGACCATACTCACGTGCTTCGTACGAACAGGCAGCCACTACTCCCCTGCCATATTTAGGATCACCTCCTACAATTACAGGTTTTCCTATTAGTGAAGGATCAAGTATCCTTTCAACTGAAACGAAGAATGTATCGAGATCTAAATGAAAGATTGTGCGCATGGTAATTCAAACATAATTATCCTTTTCAGCATAGTATAATGCTTACCCCCTATAACTAATAAGGAAGAAATAGAGAAACTAATTCAAATTAAAACGGAGTTGTATCATCAGCATCGCTTACAGATGCTGCTTCACCTTTCGATTCATTATACATTGATATTGCCATTTCCGTAAGCTGCTCCTTTAGTTCTTTTGGAAGGTACACGCGATCGTAATATTTATCATCTTTTCCTTTTGCACTTGGGACACCTGCAAATAATCCATTAGTACCCTCAACCAAAGTAAATCCTTTGATATTAATACCTTCTTCGGTTTCCACATCAAAGAATGCAACAGTCTTGCTGCTGCCATCAAATGGGTTCATTCTTGAAATTTTCATAATATTTCTCCTATAAAATTATTAATATGAATGTATCATTAATCTATCATGTGATGATTAAAATTTTTTAGCTTTCAATTTAATATTAAAATGAAGCGGGTAATAATTTGGCTGAATCAAAAATGTATCAAGATTGGAATATAGTATTGCGAGCTCAAATTTCTTGCTTTTCTATAAATACAATTATTTGTTAAAAATGTCAATCATTTATAATCGGCAATTGAATAATATATTATACAGAAATCCACTCCCCCTGTAGGATAACGCAATATTAACTAACTCATGCTGTTTCAAATCTGTTTTTCCTGTTTAATTGGCAAAAATCTCCTTCAACCGAGGATAAGCTTTAATTATCGTTTCCGGCATTTCAATTTTATCTTTTCCTTCAAGTAAGTGAATCAACTCAAATGCATTTGCAACAGCATCGCCCTGCGGATGGTTATTCATTATTACATGTAATTCCTTAACTTTTTCCTGCACCAATTTTATCTTCTGTTCAATCTCAATCAGTTCTCCGGGTGAATACAAATATTTGTACCGTTCACTGCGTTCTTCATAAGTTTGTTTCTTTCCATAATTATTAATCGAGCTTTTCCATGCCTTTTCATTTCTTCCGTGAAAACGAATGTATGCCTTATCGTTTGTTATGATCGGCTCAAATGAAATTGCTCTTCCAATTTGCGGCTGGTCAATCGTACAGAAAGTAATGTCGGTTGCCTTAAAGAGATCCATCGCCTTCTTATATTGCCAGGATGAATGCCTTACTTCAACAAAACAGTTATAGTTTGGAAATGTGTCTCTCAGCTTTTGAATATATTGAATTGATGAACTATTAAAAGAAAATGAATATGGAAACTGAATAAGTAATCCGCCAAGTCGTTCTGCTTTTGCAAGCAAATCAAGATTGTATCTCACTGCTTTTATGTTTTGCTCATCAAAATTTCTTTTATGTGTAAAATCCTGATGAAGTTTTATATCAAAAATAAAATTATATGAATCGGATACTTTTCTGATCCATCCTTCTACAACTTTAGGACTAATGTAAGCATAATAAGTTGAGTTAACCTCAACACAGTTAAAGTAATGAGAGTAAAATTGCAGCCAGTCAAATCCTGCTGTTTGATTTTTAGGATAAAATGACGGCACCCAATCCTTATAAGACCATCCGGCTGTTCCGATGTAATAATTTGTTTTCATAATCTTATTGACCTAATAGAATGCTGATAACACTGATTAAGCAGATTAACACAGGTCTTTGAAGATCAGGGCAGCTTGCCTACCAGTAGGTAGGTCTGTGTTCCATTTGTTCTATCCCACCCTTCTTTTTTCCATACTCCTGTAAACTCCAACTACAATTCCGACAATCTTAAACGAGGCATATTTTTTATCAATAACAATCGGCTCGTAATCAGGATTTTCTGAGATAAGTTCTATCTGACTTTTCTTTTTAAAAAATCTTTTTACTACCGCTGCATCATCCAAAATTGCAACAACTATCTGCCCGTTGCGCGGTTCCAAATTCGGATTAACAATTATAATATCGCCGCTGAAAATGTATGCATCTTTTAAGCTATCACCTTTCACCCTAAGCAAAAACGAATCCTTTGGCATTCTGGCAATTGTAGGCAAATCTATAGTATCAATCGCATCGGGATAAATTGTAAGCGGGTTGCCTGCAGCTACTTCGCCCAAAACCGGGCGCGGTACAAAAAACTTATCTTCAAGTGTAAGTTCTATTCCACGTGATAGTTTTGGATTTTTACTGATGTAACCTTTCTTTTCAATCGCACCAAAATGCTGTTGAACAGTTGCCCTGTTTTTATAACCAAAGTGTCTTGCAACTTCCGCTAAGGTTGGCGGTATCCCCTTCCCTTTTATCTGATCGATAAGATGCTCAAGTATTTTTCTCTGGATTTCAGTTAATTCGCGTGACATAGCCACACCTTCGGTTAGTGAGTTACAAAAAAAATTGCGGGATTTAGAGATTTGATCGATTAATACTAAATACCATACATTTGTATGGTAATAATAATAATACGGAGGGAATTAATCAAGAGCTAAATTTAAGTGAGGATAAAATAAAAATTAGTAAAATTTATGCTTTTTGAAGAAATATCTTTTCTAATGATTCAATCATCTTTTCACGAAAAATGGGTTTTGAAATAAAATCATTAAATCCCGTTGCTATAAATTTTTCTCTATCGCCCGGTAGTACATAAGCAGTTACAGCAATTATGGGAATATCTTCGTAGCCGGACATTTTGTGAATAATTTTTAACGCATCTAAACCGTTATACTCGCCTTGGAGATTGATATCCATCACAATAAAATCGAACTGATCTGTATCAAGCAGAGGAAGGGCTTCTTCAAAACTTATAGCATACTTAATATTTTTCAGCCCTTTCATCTGAACTTTGAAAAGAATTTGTGAGTCCACCTGATCTTCGATATATAAACAGGTCAGGTGATTGAGATCTAATTTATCATCCGGCTGTTGAAATTGTTGTTTTACAACTTCTTTAGTATCAAATTCATCTTCATGTTGCGGTTCTATAACTTTTTCAGGAAATAATTCAGATATTTCAAACTCTTCCTGAATTTGTTCTGATTTTTCCGGCACTATAATTTCTTCCTGTTCAGTAATTTCAGTCGGTTCAGAGATTTCGGTTTCTTCTTCGATTACAATTCCCATGTCTTCGGGTAATGGAATTTTCTTCTGAATAATTTCTTCTTCAGTAACAACGGGAATTTGTTGTTCTTCGGTTTCCTCAACAATTTCTTCTTGTATATCTTCTACAACTTCTTCTTCAATTTTATCGATAGGTTTCTCTAACCGAGGAGTAAACTTAATGGGGAATAAAAACCCGCTTTCATGTTTACCCATCTCATCAACAGAAGAAACAAATTTAACCTGAAGCATATCTAAAAGAGATTGAGTTATTTGCACATTTAATTTCGAAACACCAATTTCTTTCGGGTCTAATTTATCGACAAATAATTTTCGAAGTGTATCTGCAATATAATCTGAAGTTGAAGCATAGTTATCTGAAATCATTATCATGAAATTATTTTCATCAACCTGGAAAGCAGACAAATAAATTTTATTTTCTTTAGTCATCCTGCAAACCAATCGTATAAGATTGTTTATCAAATAGTCAAATTTTTGTTTATCCGTTTCAAACTGAAGTGAAGATGAAATCTTACCGTAAGCAAAACTGATGTCTCTTGAACCTGTAATTTCATATATGTCTTTATCTATTTCCTCAACAACTTTTATGATGTTAAGGCTGATGATATTCCATTCGTCTTTGTTTCTCTGAACTTCGGAAAACTCAATAATAGCATTCATTGTGCTCAGAAGTTTACCACGATTCTGGTTTACTATTTCAACTGCTTCTTTCTGATCGGGTGTTAGGTTTTCTATCCCCTCGGTAAGTTCCTGTGCAAAACCCAATATTACATTCATGGGTGTTAGTATTTCGTGGAAGACACCTGAGAGAAATACGGATTCCAATTGCTTGGTTTCTCCTTCAGAAGACTTTTCAGGTTGTTCAATAACAACTTCTTTAATAACTTCCTTTACTTTCACCTCTCCGGAAGTGTGTTTCTCAACCATTCCAATTATGACAAAGGATTCTATGTTTTTTTCAAAATCAGCAACAGGTGTTGCTGTTAATTCTGTTTCTATAAAATTACCATCCGCGGTTTTTAATCCAATACGTAAAGAGACTGATTCTTTGAGATGAGATTGAAAAATTGAAGTGTTTATTGTTGCACGGTCTTCATCGGTTGCAAGAGAAGCCATTGAAGTG
>JBATTD010000243.1:0-1592 GCA_049670345.1 Ignavibacteriaceae bacterium | reverse complement strand
TCTATTCCTCACCTTAAAATTTAACTATATATTGCAGATCCAAATAGTTAAGGGATTCATTTAAACCGGCTTGGCAACCCTAAAGGATTTTATAGAAAATCATTATTCCGTATTTTATCTATGTACATTAATTAAACTTCTTTTTTCATTCAGCAAGATTTTATGTTGTGGGCGAAATAGTTTTTTGGACGATAATAAGAACTGCAATAACCATTGCCGCAGTTTGGATTTTAAGAGCTCATATTGATGACCAACTTTGGTACATTATTATAATTGCTTCGGCTTATCTTATAATAATTCATCCAACAGTTATCGGGTTAAAAAAGTTCGATGTTAAGAGTAAGACTATTCTCGATTCAACAATTTGTGCAAAGTGTGTGCATTTCGATCCATCTGCCGTGCTATGTATAAAGCATGATAAACATCCGACCGAAGATTATATTCCCTGCGACGGAAATCATTGGGAGCCGAAATGATAAATAAAAAATTATTTGGAGTTAATAAAGCTGTAGTTGGGATGATACACGTTGACCCTCTTCCCGGAACACCCAAATATAAAGGTGATGTAGAGAGCATTATCAATAAAGTAGTGAAGGAAGCAATTATTTATAAGAATTCCGGTATTGATGCAATTGCAATTGAGAATATGCATGACATACCATATTTAAAAAGAAATGTTGGTCCCGAAATAATTTCTTTAATGAGCATTATCGGACGAGAAGTTAAAAAGGCATCTCAGCTTCCCTGCGGAATTCAAATTCTTGCTGGTGCCAATAAAGAAGCGTTGGCTGCCGCACATTCAGCTGGAATGGATTTTATTCGTTCTGAAGGATTTGTCTTTGCTCATGTTGCAGATGAAGGAATAATGGAATCAGATGCAGGCGAATTGCTGCGTTACAGAAAGCAGATTGGTGCTGAAAATATTTTGATCTTTACAGATATTAAAAAGAAACACAGCTCGCATTCAATCACATCGGATGTTAACATTAGCGAAACAGCAAAAGCAGCGGAGTTTTTTCTTAGCGATGGCGTTGTTCTTACCGGCACATCTACCGGTAAAGAAACAGATATTGATGAATTAAAAAAAGTTAGGGCGGTTGTAAAAATTCCGGTGTTAATTGGTTCCGGTTTAACAGCAAATAATATTGAAAAATATTATCCGACTGCTGATGCATTTATAATCGGTTCGTATTTTAAACAAGACGGGTATTGGCAAAATGAAGTTGACGCAGATAGAGTTAAAGCATTGATGAATAAAATCAACAAATTAAAATGAACAAATATATTGCATTTACTCAGCAGATAATCTTAACAGTTCTACAATCATTATAAGTGCCTTCTCCATATCCGCAACAAAAATATGCTCATCTAAGGAGTGTTCAAGTTGGGCCCCGATACCGACCACAGCCATTTCAATTCCATGGTTATTATAAATCGATGCATCTGTAAACCCGGTTATGAAAGTTGTTGTCGCATCTATACCAGCTTTTTTCAGCGCTTTCTTCGATGCATTTACTGTCCAGCTATCTTCAGGTATTTCCACTGCCTTGCAAAGGTTCTCAATTTTAATTTCTGCTTTAGCGCCGTAAGAT
>JBATTD010000242.1:0-2373 GCA_049670345.1 Ignavibacteriaceae bacterium | reverse complement strand
ATAATAATAAAAACCGAACCGCAAAAAAATATATTTATAACATTAGCTGCTGTTGATGAAGGAATATTACAAATCAAAAACTTCGTAACTCCCGATCCGTTTAAGTTTATGTATGCAAAAAGACCGTTGAAAGTAAATAGTTATGATCTTTATAAACTTTTGCTTCCTGAGATTGTTGTATCCTCTTCCTCAACAGGAGGTGATGGTATGATGATGGAACAGATGCAAAAGAGAACAAATCCCATAACGGTGAAAAGGTTTAACTTGCTTTCATTTTGGAGCGGCATAAAAAAAACAAACAGTGATGGTATTGTAAAAATATCATTAAACATACCACAATTTAACGGTGATGTTCGTTTAATGGCTGTTGCTTACACTGGCGAACGATTTGGTTCTGCCGATGAGAATATGAAGGTAGCAGATGATCTTATAATTGAACCTGAAGTACCGAGATTTCTTTCAATCAACGATTCACTTGTTACTCCTGTAACAATTATTAATACAACAAACTCTGTAGCAAATGTGGATGTATCGTTAAAAGTTGAGGGATCCTTGTCGATTACCTCCTCAAGTCAAAAAACATTACGCATCAATCCTAACGCAACCGGAAGAGTTATATTCAGTATTGAATCATCATCACAAATTGGAAAAGGAAAAATAATTTTTCAAACATCCGGAGCAGCAAAAGTTACAGAGGAAATAAATATTGGAATAAGACCAATCTCGCCTTTGCTAGTTGAAACCGGATCCGGTATTATTAATGCCGGCAAGGAAGTTGAAATAAAAATTCCAACTAATTTCTTAAAAGGAACTCAAAAAACATCACTTACGATAAGTAAATTTCCCGCAATAAAATTTGCAAAACAGTTAAAATATTTAGTTGGCTATCCACACGGATGTATTGAACAGACAGTATCCAAGTTATTCCCGCAATTATATTTTGAAGAAATGGCAAAATTAATTGCTCCCGATTTATATAAAACAACAAACCCTGTTTATTATGTGAAGGAAGGTATCCGTAAAATAGAATCGATGCAGATGTATGACGGTTCAATGTCATACTGGCAGGGAGGTACAACCTCTAATTGGTGGGGAACTGTTTACGCTGCTCACTTTTTACTTGAAGCAAAGAAAGCAGAATATGATGTATCTGAAAGCGTTTTGAATAAATTATTAAAATACATTTCAAAAAAAGCTAAAGTGCACAGTACGTTTGATTATGTTTCATACTTACAAACTGGAAGAACGGTTAGAAAGATAGCGAACAAAGAAATACCTTATTCGCTTTACATCCTTGCCCTTGCGGGAAAGGGTGATCTATCGACAATGAATTATTACAAAGCACGACCTCATTTATTATCCACAGATTCACGCTACTTACTTGCCGGTGCTTATGCTTTAATAGGTAGATGGAATGCTTATTATGAAGTTGTCCCAAATTCGTACGAACCTGTTCGTCCTGAAAGATTAACCGGAGGCAGTTTTGATTCGGAGATACGTGCAAATGCAATTATGTTAAATGTTCTGCTCGAAGTTGAACCGACAAGCAAACAAATCCCTTATATGATTAAGCACTTATCACAAAATGCAGATAAGATGTATTCAACACAGGAAAGAGCATTTGCATTTTTAGCTCTCGGTAAAGCGGCGGGCATTACAGCGGATACGGATGTGAACATTGATATAACTGCAAACGGTAAATTGTTGAAAACGTTTACAAACACCGATTTAACCATTACCGACGAATCCTTCAATAAAGGCAAGGTAAATCTTAAGGCAACCGGAAATGGGGAAGTATATTATTTCTGGAGTTCGGAGGGGATTAAAGTAAATGAAAAAGTTAAGGAAGAAGATTCATTCCTGGAGATAAGAAGATCGTATTTTAGTTATAAAACGGGAAGAAAAGTAAACAACAATACATTCTATCAAGGTGAGCTAATCGTTTGTAAAATTGCTTTAACAGGATTCGATCGTTCAGCAGAAAATATTGTTATTACTGATCTCATCCCGGCAGGATTTGAAATAGAAAATCCACGTTTAAATGCTGCTACCGATTTAAGTTGGACTCCAAAATATCCTATCAATATTGATTATATGGATATTAGGGATGACCGGCTTTTGCTCTTTACAAATCTTGATAGAAATAGAACAAGAGAATTTTATTATTTATTGAGGGTTGTTAATCAGGGAACTTATCAGTTGCCGGTAATAGGTGCAGAAGCAATGTACGATCAGGAATTTCATTCCTACAATGGTGCGGGTATAGTAAAAATATTGCCGCGGTGGGATGAATCTGGCGAAGAGTAAGAATAATTTTTGAGATTTATATGGTGAGCTAGTTAGTTAGATTCCGGACAACCTGCCTGCCGGACA
>JBATTD010000241.1:0-2355 GCA_049670345.1 Ignavibacteriaceae bacterium | reverse complement strand
AATAGGATTATTTGGATTACCGATAATATTCCTAGTAAAAGCATTAGACAAACATTTTATGAATAAATTCTTTCGTAAAAATAACAAGAAAGTATTCAGGAATAAACTAAAATGACGCTACTCTTTTATTCCGAAAGAATGCTTGTGTAAATATATTTGATCACGCAAAATTCATTTAACTATTTTTAGTTTTACAATGAAATCGAAATTGCATTTATTAATATGAAATTCAAAATAAGAACAAATACTTGCAGGGAACTTAGAGAACAAAATGTTGGTGATAATGTAATCCTCAATGGCTGAGTTGATAGAAGAAGGGGGACCTGGGCGGATTAATATTTATATGGCTAAGAGATCGCTACGGGATTACTCAGATCGTTTTTGAACCCGATATTAATAATGATTCGTATGAACTCGCAAAACACCCTAACATTTCATAACAGCAGAAAACTGGACCTATATGAGTTAAAGTCAGCAGATGAAATGAAGGTATACAGGCTGGATGATTTGGCAGATTGCGGGTATAGTGAAATAAGTAAACTGGACTGGGGGTTTATAAAATGAGGGTAGGTAGCGGTTTGGATGATTTCTTCATCGTCATTGCAGCCAATAAAAAACCAGATCATAAAAATGCTTATATTTTAATTTTGAATTTAATTAAGGCAAATCAATGGATATCATTACTTAAATAAAGTTTTTCACAAAACTCTTTCTTCTGCTCCTGCATTCCATTCAATTCATAATACTGAATAAATTCCCAGTACAAATCAGCACAATTTGGATTTTTCTGCAAAGCTTTTTCCAGATATTCCATCTTACGATCCCCATTATAGTACTCTAAATAATGATGTAAATATGAGTTTGGGATAGTTTTACCAATATCATCAATTATCGAATTGAGAAGCTTCGTCCTCTCTTTTTCGTCCATCGAAAAGTTCGCATACCTTGTAGCAAAAAAGTAATTATACCAGGCATCTGTACTTTCTGGTTTTAACGCTAATTCAGCTTTCCAGAGATCTGCTTGTTCCTCATACCATTCTCTGGACTCTTGGGTATAACAATATCGATATACTTTTTCAGGATTTTGGGCTAAGGAAACAGAATTAGTAAAAAATAGAAAAATGATGAATGAAAAAATCAAATGCTTAAGCAGTGAGTAAGGCAAACAAAATACTCTTATTAATATATCTTTCATTTTAATTCTCCCTCGAAACTATAGGGAATGATTGTGAACTATTTCATTAATAGAATAACCCAAATGTAACACCAAACGGACAAAGTTTTCGATAAATAGTTGTAAGTGTATTTATAAATAAATGAGTGGTTCAATGATTAAACGAGCAATGTATTAATTTATTGAGCCCCCACCAACCTGCCTACCCTCAGGCAGGCTTTCATTGATGGGGGTATAAGTAAAATCAAACAAAACACCGAGTTACTTCATCAAAACCATCCCTGCCTGCCGCCTGACTGCCGGAAGGCAGGGCAGGCAGGTTCTTAGTCTAAATAAAAGAACCTGATTGGAGTTCTTTCAAAACAGAAAACGTTAAATCAATATACGTTTAGAAATAAAGATTTATGATTCTGATGAACTTGGTTTGGAAAATTGAAAGTATCCAAATCCTATTGTAAGTAATAAATATATTGCCACAGTTAGCCAGCCAAGAGAACCTAGAATTTCATTAAGCTGTCCAATAAGAGCAATCACAAATCCAATTCCATCTGCAATGAAGAATCCTAGAATTATAGCCCTGCGAGAATCGGATTCAGCAGCATTTCTTGCTAACCAAGCTATTAGGCCATATCCAATGAGTGTTGCTCCAAAGAGCTGTCCCATATAATTCAGTCCTGCACTAGATTCAATACCATACAACGAATATACTTGTGCTGGTATAATTGCAAATGCAACGCCAAACACAACGGCAACAATAGCAGTAATGATAAATAAAATTTTGAGTTTCATTTTATATCTCCTCACTTTATTAGACTCACTCCACAACCTTGCCCTCAGGCGTAGAAGTATTTTTGTACATTGTTAAATTGAGGAAATAATTTGTTAGAAGCAACTAATGGTTAACCATTGGCTACAGTTTGTATTTGACAAGTAATTAATATGCCATTCAAACTATGCCTTTTAAATCCCATAGATGCGTTTTAAAGCACTTTTTTTGTTAAGTAGAGTAAATGTATGTACTTGCTAAGTTGTAGGATTAATTGTTTAGTGAACTTGCCGAGTTTACATAATGCAACATTATTGGATTACGATAGAAAGAAAATAGAATGTTAAGATGACCTGCCGGCCGGTAGGCAGGTTAGTTAGTTCAATAATGTTTATTATGTAATACTGGCTGACAA
>JBATTD010000240.1:0-1709 GCA_049670345.1 Ignavibacteriaceae bacterium | reverse complement strand
AGTTATTAACTTTTGCACATTTCTTTCGGAGTAGCGGATCACCAATGAGTATCACTTTTTTTATTGCCATTTAATTATCCCGTGCTTTGTAAATTAAGAATGAAAAATTATTAATTAAAAATAATATTTTTTGAACAATGAGTCTGGTTAAGTCAATAGTCTCACTCGGGCAGAAGATGTAAATTGAATTAATTTATATTTTAAACTTATGAATCATAAAGAAAAGTTAGAATACCACTACAAAGCTTTTAATTTTGAAAAGATTGAACCTGACCCGCTGCAGTTTCCGCATCAGTACAAAGATGAAAAGGATATTGAGATGATGGCATTTATTTCATCCGTATTTGCTTACGGTACAGTTTCACAAATTGTTAACACACTTAATAAAATCGTCGGGATAATGAACAACCAGCCGTATAAGTTTATTATAAATGTAGAGAAGAAAAATCTAAAAGTAAAGCTTGAGGGATTGAAACACAGGTTCTATAATGAAAACGATATTAGTACTTTTTTCTTAGCACTGCGAAAGGTTTACGATAGACACAGCTCTCTTAAAAATCTGTTCCTAAAGAACTATAATGAGAATGAACCGAATTTAAAATCGGGGATATCTGCTTTCTCAAAAGAAATGTTAAGAACTGCACTTTCAGTAAACAACTTGAAAGAGCTATCGAATGGTTTGAAGTTTATGTTTCCTTTACCGGAAAAAGGAAGTGCCTGTAAAAGAATGAATCTCTTTCTCCGCTGGATGGTGAGGAAGGATGAACTCGATTTTGGATTATGGAATGATATTCCTGCTGGAAAGCTAATCATTCCCGTTGATACACATATTGCAAAGATTTCACGTCAGTTAAAACTTACATCGCTTAAAGTAGTAAGCTGGAAAATGGCTGAAGAGATAACGGAAGAACTAAAGAAGTACGATCCAGCTGACCCGGTTAAGTATGATTTTGCACTTTGCCATATAGGTATGAGAAAATTAAAATTGTAAGTACTGATTATTTGAAGGGCGGTATAATCATCTTAATGCCAGTCACTTTTTCCAACTGTTCATTTTAATATTGCAAATTCAGTTATGTTTGTTTAATTGAAGACTAAAAAAACTGAGTTGTTATCACATTTCCTTTTCGGCGGTAACCGGTTTGTCTTTAACAAACTGGCTTTGTTGTGTATGTTCTTCGGTTATGTATACAATTCCGGTTTCGTTGTGCGGCTCACCGTAAACTGCGTGTACAGATTTTAATCCTCCCATCCATTTTCTAGCATCGGTAAGATAAACCAGGTCACCTACATTTGCTTTCATCTCTTCCATATCACTCTTTGAAAAGTTAACCGTCTCATCATCACCTTCCTTCACCTGCCAGTTAACGTTTACTATCTTACCTTCAAGTTCATTTACCTTTCTACCCTTAAACATCTCCTTTGCTCTTGCAATTGACCAGGCAGTTAATCCGGTTGTTTGCGCTTCTTCGTCATATTTAACAAAATAATTTACGCTCAGAGCAACAAGTGCGGACATAATAAATGCAAGCAATATCATCGCGATAATTTCCAGGTAAGAATCAACATGAAGTGTTAGGAGTGAAGAGCTGAAAACAATCACAGCAAAAATAATTCCCGAAACAACTGCACTTCCGTACATTATTGCCCTGTTGTTTTCTTTTAGTTTTATCGCTTCAATGAATTTTTTCTGCCGTGCCGTTGTAAGG
>JBATTD010000239.1:0-3521 GCA_049670345.1 Ignavibacteriaceae bacterium | reverse complement strand
CGTCCTATCTCAATCGGCTTTTCACCTTTTTCTACATAAACACAAGCACCTTCGCAAAGGTCCTCTACAGGGCAGGATTTCGCACAGGTTAATGCAATCCAGTTAGAATTAAAAATTGTTTTTGCGGAACCAAGCAGGTTACCCGTTGCAATTTTTTTTATGAATGTTGAAATATCAATATGTGTCGGACAAGCTTTCATACAAGGTGAATCATAGCAATACAAACAACGGTTGGATTCAGCTATTGCTGAGTTGTTTGTGAAAGGAGAAATAAGTTCTTCGAAGTTTTTTTTGTATTCTTCTTTCGAGAGTTTAGGTGCTATGTTCATTCAAGGATTTATATTCTTATTAAGTGTTTTAAAATCTAATACTGTTATTCTGCCTGCCTGTCTGGAAGGCAGGTAAGAATCTTGTTTAAATAGTGTCTCAACTATATAACAGGATTCCTTCTGAATGACATTTGGATTCGCTCATCTTTCATACGGAAAGAATTCTTATAAATTCGTATCTAACATCTGCTTAATGAACTATCCATTGCTTTAATAAAATCATCCACTTCACTTTTAGTTACTGTTAGGGGTGGTGAAATTCGAACAACATTTCCGTACAAACCACCTTTGCCGATAAGCACTTCTTCCTTTTTCATTTCTTCAAACAGCTTACCCACTAATTCCGGGTTAGGCACTTTGTTTTCTTTTACAAATTCACACGCTTGCATTAAACCCATTCCTCTAACATCACCTATTGATGGGTATTTTTTCTGCAGATTTTCCAATCCATCTCTTAAATACTTTCCTACCTCATAAGCGTTAGCGGCGAGGTTTTCTTCTTCCATAACTTCTATTGTAGCAAGCGCAGCAGCCATCGAAACAGGATTACCACCAAAAGTAGATATAGTTAAGCCTGTAAAACTATCTGCTATTTCTGTTCTAGCAATGGTAGCACCAAGTGGAGCGCCATTTGCAATTCCTTTTGCAGCAGTAAGAATATCAGGTTCAACTTCCCAATGTTCAATTCCGAACATTCTCTCTCCTGTTCGTCCGAAACCGGTTTGCACTTCATCGGAAATAAAAACGCCGCCATATTTTTTAATGATAGGAACAGCAACTCCGAAATATTCTTTTGGAGGTGTTATAAATCCGCCAACACCTTGAATCGGTTCTGCAATAAAACCGGCTATTGCTCCCGAAGTGGTTGTCATTATAAGTTCTTCGATATCGGTTGCACATTTTAAATCGCACGATGGGTATTCAAGGGAGAACGGGCATCTGTAACAATATGGACTTACAGCATGTTTAATTCCAGGGAGATGTGTTCCGCCATGACGCCATGGTGCATGACCTGTCATGCTCATTGCTAGTAATGAACGACCACTGTAGCTGTGGCGAAGCGCAATAATTTCCTGGTTACCGGTAAAGTGTTTTGCTAAAAACACTGCAGTTTCATCGGCTTCTGTTCCACTGCTTGTAAAGAAGCTTTTTTTCAATTTACCGGGAGTAATCTCAGCAAGTTTTTCCGCCAAAGCAACAATCTTTTCGTTCGGATAAAGTGTTGAGGTATGCTGAAGTTTATTAACCTGTTCGTTTATTTTGCTTGTCACTTTCGGATTACAATGACCGACGCTAACAGTTAAAATACCCCCGAAAAAATCGAGATATTTATTACCTTCGGGATCATACACGTACATTCCATCTGCGTGATCAATAGCAAGAGGTTGTTTATAATAATTTGCTACGCTTGGAAATAAATATTCTTTATGCTTTGCAAGAATATCTTCCGAACTTATTTTTTTTACATCATTAATATTTACTTCACTCATAACAGAATTTCCTCAAATGATTTTTAAATATTTACCAGGTCGTTATATGTCTCCGGACGGCGGTCGCGGTAAAACTGCCACACATTTCTTACCTCCTGAATTTCATCCAAATTAAGATCGGAAATAACAAGTTCATCTTTATCGCGGCTTGCCTGTGCAATTATTTTTCCCCGCGGAGAACAGAAATAACTACTGCCATAAAACTCGCCTATATTCCAGGGACCTTCTTTTCCAACCCTGTTTATAGCACCAACAAAATATCCATTGGCAACAGCATGTGCCGGCTGTTCAAGTTCCCACAAATATTCCGATAATCCGGCAACAGTAGCCGAAGGATTAAAGATTATTTCAGCACCGTTCAACCCCAGTGCACGGGCACCTTCGGGAAAATGCCTGTCGTAACAAATATAAACTCCAACATCTGCATAAGCAGTTTTAAAAACGGGAAATCCGAGATTACCGGGTTTGAAGTAAAACTTTTCCCAAAAACCAGGTTCGCAATGAGGAATATGATGCTTGCGATACTTTCCTAAATATTTTCCGTCGGCATCAATCACGGCTGCGGTATTGTAAAAAACTCCGGTCATCTCTTCTTCATAAACCGGAACAATTAAAACCATATTATGTTTTTTAGCTGTTTCCTGCATTAATTTTGTTGTTGGTCCATCCGGAACTTTTTCTACCATTGCATACCATTTTGTTTTTTGCTCTGCACAAAAATATGGTCCGTAAAAAAGTTCCTGAAGACAAAGTACTTGAACATTATCCTTTGCAGCATTATCAATCATCTTCAGATGTTTTTCTATCATTGCCTGTTTTATTTTTTCAATCGGGTCTTCAGTTGAACCGGAAAGTGATGCTTGAATTAATCCTCCTCGTACAATTTTACTCATTTCGATTCCTTTTTGATTTTAGTTTAGAATTACTAACTCATCCAATTTGTTTTCGATTCAGGATTCCATTTGGTTGTAATTTTCTTGAGCTTTGTCCAGAAATGGATCGAACTCGCTCCCGTAATATCACCAACTCCAAATCTTGATTCATTCCACCCGCCGAAAGAAAATGGTTCTCTCGGTACAGGCACGCCTATGTTCACACCAATCATTCCCGCGCTCGCACGATCAGTAACATAACGGGCAAGCCCACCGCTCTGTGTGAATACTGCTGCTGCATTACCATAGTTAGAACTGTTTTCAATTTTAATTGCATCATCTAAATTTTCTGTTCTTATTATTGACAATACAGGTCCGAATACTTCCTCTTTAGCAATTTTCATTTCGGGTCTTACGTAATCTATTACAGTCGGACCAATATAAAATCCGTTCTCTTTTCCTTCTACAACGCAGTTCCTGCCGTCAACTAAAATTTTGGCACCATCCTTTTCAGCTTCTGTAATATAATTTTCGATTCTCTCTTTTGCCTGGGCTGAGATTATCGCACCTAAATTTTTTCCAGGGATAATTTTGCGCGCTTCCCGGCAAAGTTCCTCTATAATGTGATCAACCTCACCAACACCTACCATGGCTGCAGCCGCCATACACCGCTGACCGGCACATCCGGACATCGAAGCTGCAACGTTAGATGCGGTCATTTCAACGTTTGCATCCGGCAGAACAATGAGATGATTTTTTGCGCCGCCAAGAGCTAAAGCTCTCTTTAAATTGGAAGTAGCTCTTTGATATACAATCTTTGCAACTTTTGT
>JBATTD010000238.1:0-1582 GCA_049670345.1 Ignavibacteriaceae bacterium | reverse complement strand
TTTGATCAGTTATTCCTTTTTCCGCAAGACTATCAATTAATATATTTCTTTCAGTTTTCGACATTCTAGAATCTTTATAAAATGAACTATAAAAATAATAATATTATAAATTAGAATTTAATTCTGTTTTTATGGTAATTTTATACAAAGCCAGTCGCTCATCGATTCTCTTTTTAGGAAAAAGATAAAATAATTTTCGATTTTCTTCTTGCGTTTTTATACAAAAAATTCATATTACATGTATACAATCTAACCGGTTTTATTCTATTCACCATTTAAGGAGGTTTAAACGTTGCTGATGATCAAAGGTCCATAACGGAATTGGATTTCCTTACAATTCACTATTTAATTAACATTTATTTAATAAACGTAAAAGGTTGCTATGTTTAATACGTTTTTTACCTTTTCTGTAAGTGCTTTTATTTCACTTGTTTTTTCTGGCGGTCTTTTTGCTTAGAGTAATGGAGCTAAAACCAATATGGTTGAGACCTGGAAACCAATTCAGCACGAATCAAACAGAACAGGCTTATTTATTGATGATATGAATGGAGATAATACCGAAGCTGGTTTAAATGCAAGAGGGCGGTTTTTTGAATGTAGACGGACCTGATCTAACAACAATTTTCCAGGTTTCAATTGGGTATTTAATGCATATGAGGGCTCCGATACAGGATAGGTTGCTCAGAATTTTAATGGAGCAGCCGGAGGGGGACTTTTAATAGACCAATGGTTAATTTCACCCGAAGTAACAATTGAAGCTGGAGATACGCTTAAGTTCTGGCATCGTTCACCAGATGGTAGTCCATTTCCAGACCCATTACAGGTACACGTATCTACCACTGCAGGAACTACTGCTACGGATTTCGATATTCAGTTGGATGTATTTAATGCATCAATTGCTGGTTGGGCACAATGGACTGGTACTTTCACAACTACCGGTACAGTAAGATTTGCTGTTCGTTACTATACAACTGATGGAGGTCCGACTGGTAATGAATCTAATTATGTTGGTATGGATTTATTTGAAGTTGTCTCAGGAGACATTATTCAGGTAGAATTAACATCCCTTACAGCTAATGTAAATAATAATGGCGATGTTATATTAAACTGGAGTACAACTACCGAACTTAAATAACCAGATGTTTGAAATTGAAAGAAGAAGTGAAGAAGGTCAATATTTAATGATCGGTTATGTAGATGGACGCGGAACAACTACCGAAGCTCAGGAATATTACTATATTGACAACACTCTTGAAACAGGAACATATTTCTACAGACTGAAGCAAATTAATTTTCTTGGTACATATGAATATTCTGATGAAATTGAAGTTGAAGTTAATGGTCCATTAATATTTGAACTCTGTCAGAACTATCCAAACCCGTTTAATCCATCTACTAACATCAAATACAATATCCCTGAATCAGGAATTGTAAAACTTGCTATTTATAGCATGCTTGGTGAAGAAGTTGCTGTACTTGTTGATGGTATGGTTCAGGCAGGATTTTATGAAGTTACATTTGATGCTTCAAGTCTCCCGAGTGGAGCTTACTTCTACAGATTACAATCTGATAATCTAAATCA
>JBATTD010000237.1:0-3772 GCA_049670345.1 Ignavibacteriaceae bacterium | reverse complement strand
TCGTCTTTTGGATTGGCGGATCAATATTATCTTTAATCTTATCGCTGATCCTCTGGAACGCTAAAGTTAGAGATTAAAAGGGATTGAAAATGAATTCTAAAAAAACATATGACATTGTAATATTCGGAAATTATACAAAGGATACAGTTATAACACCTTCCGGCACAAAGTATTTAGATGGGGGAGGATTTAATTATGGTGCTCACGCTGCCAAGATGTTAGGTCTAGAAGTGGCTGCAGTAACTAGATTATCTAAAGAAGATATCCACGTAGTTGAAAAATTACAAAAAGTTGGAATTGATGTATTTCCGTTTTTTACAGAATCCTCGACACATATGAAACTGATTTATCCTTCTCAGAACCCAGACGAAAGAGTACTTAAATGCGAAGTAACAGCTGGTTCTTTCACACCTGATCAGTTTGATGAACTTGAAGCTAAAGCATTTTTAATAAATGGTTCAATTAGGGGAGAAATTCCCTTTGATGTAATTGAAAGTATAAGGAAGAAAAATACTTTACTGGTCGCAGATATTCAGGGATTTATCAGAATCGTTTCTCCGGATTATACTTTAATTAATGCTGATTGGCCGGAAAAGAAAAAATACCTTGCGCTCATAGATGTGGTAAAAGCGGATGCCGTTGAAGCCAAAGCTCTGACTGGTGAATCAGATAAAATGGAAGCTGCGTTAATGATTTCTGAATGGGGACCTAAAGAAATTGTAATAACTCATAATAGCGGAATACTTGTTTTAGCCAACGGCAAATTTCACGAGGCAGAATTTAAGGCAGGAAGTCTGGAAGGACGCAGCGGAAGAGGTGATACATGTATAGCTTCATACATGGCTAAAAGATTAACGGAAAAACCGGAAGTAGCAATATTATGGTCTGCTGCTGTTACAAGTATGAAAATGGAAAGTGAAGGACCGTTTAAAGGAAATATTAAAAAAATAAATGAAATGATCATAAATCACTACATCTAAAAGATATTAAAGAATAAGTGCTAAAAAAAATCTTATCGAAATATTTTATGGAGAAGTACTGTTGAAAATTAATTTGTTGAAATTTTCGTTTGTATTAATAACGTTATTATCTCTGTTTGTTTCTTGCGTTGAGCAAAAACATGATGAAGAATTCTCTTTTATAGTTACCTGTGATATGAGAAGATTTGCAATGGAGCAATATAGATCCCCTGAGTGGACATTAGGAGGCTTCCATGCAATAAAAGAAGTGGGAAAAGGCGATTTTATGATTAGTCCCGGGGATGTTGAACCACCTGATGCAGTTCGGGACTTAATTGATATCGTACTTGGGAAAGATTATCCCTGGTATCCCGGAGTAGGGAATCACGACCTTGAGGATAACTCATACATGGAATACTTAAGAGATTTAAATAGGGACGGGAAATCATTACCAAATATTGTTAACCGGGGACCTTCCGGATGTGAAGAAACTACTTATTCCTTCGATTGGAAAAATGCACATTTCGTTAATCTAAATTTGTATTATGACGGCATTGTAGATAACGGGGCAGACGGCAATGTTGTACCTGAATTGCTCGCCTGGCTGGAGAAAGATTTAGCCCAAAATAACAAGAAACATATTTTCGTTTTTGGTCACGATCCAATAATTTCTATGCCCGATATGGATAGTGGAATCAGACGCCACGTTGGAAACTCTCTGGACAAATACCCTGATAATTCTTTTCAATTTCAACAATTGCTATTAAAATATAATGTTACGGCTTACGTTTGCGGGCATACTCACACTGCATCTTTTTCCTCAATTAACGGTTTATGGCAATTGGATGCAGGACACATTAGAGGAATGGAAGGGGATTTTACTCCAGAAAAATTATTTAACAGGATCAAATCTGAATTAGAAACCGGTACGGCATCAGGCAGTGCCGTAGATGAAATTATAAAAAGGTTTTATGCTTCGAATAAAAAAGAAATTGATAAAACGCTATTTGCAATGGAATTAGTTGATGTAAACTCTTATAAAGAAATAAAGGATGATCAGGGATTAGAAGAATTAATCGGTTTTTATAAAAAATATCAAAAAGGAAATAACTACGCTGTCAATTCCGAAGAATTGTTTTGGAATAACTGTCCCTGGAGCAAAAGTTCATTCCTTAAAATATTTGTAGGACCGGAAGATGTAAGACTTGAAATTTACCGTGATGATGGCAGAGGTGGTAAATATTCGTTCAGTCACAATATGTATTTATATAGATCAATTAATTATTAATCAAATAAGTTTGCCTGAAAGGAGGTGGCTAAAATTTTTTTTACTTCTAATTAACTTTTTTCTAACAACAGAGGGAAGAATCATGCAAGGGAAACAAATTCGATACAACGTAAAACTAAAATTCTTAGTTATATTGGGTTGTTTGTTTATTGTAATCGTTACTCCGCTTACCGTTCTAAATGCACAAACAAGCGGGACTATCACTGGACGTATTATTGATGTTGATTCAAAGGAATACTTACCAGGCGCAAATATCATTTTGCAAGGTACAACTTTCGGAACCGCAAGTGACCGAGGCGGTTTATTCAGGATTTCAAATGTTCCTCCAGGCACTTATAACCTTGTTGTAAGTTACATCGGTTATCAGGATCAAACAGTTGAAGTTACACTGCTCGATGACGGGTATACTTTCTACGAGGAAATTGAAATCAAACCTAGCGATGTGAAAATGCAGGAAGTTCTGATCGTGGGCTTGACTCAAGGTCAGGTTAATGCATTAAATCAACAGAAGATGTCGAATAATATTAAAAATGTAGTATCAGAAGAACAAACAGAAAAATTCCCGGATATCAACTCTGCCGAAGTACTGCAAAGAATATCGGGCATTTCTATTACGCGCGACCAGGGGGAAGGACGTTACGTCCAAGTAAGGGGAACTGCAGCATGGATGAATGCGATGAAGGTTAATGGTGTGGATATACCCTCTCCTGAAGGGGGTGAACGTACAACACAGATGGATATTATTCCGGCTAGTCAGCTTGCATCAATTGAAGTTATCAAAGCACTAACACCCGATATAGATGCAAATTCTATTGGTGGCACGGTTAACTTAATTACCAGGAGTGCACTCGATTATGAAAAACCGGTTTTTAATATAACTGTCGGTGGCGGATACGCAGATATCTCCAAAGGAGGTATTTATCAAGGCGCTCTCAATTACGGTACAAGATTTGGCGCAAACAAAGATTTCGGTTTTATGTTTGGCGCAAGTTATTTAAAATCAGACCGAGGATCTGACAATAACGAAATGGAATGGGGTAATGTTGATGATATTCTTGAAGAAAACGAATTCCCATGGGCTTTAGAAAATTTGGCATTAAGGAACTATGATATTATACGTGATAGACTAGGTTTTTCTACCAATTTAGATTATAAACCGGATATTGATAATTCATATTCAATTAAAGCCATTTATGATAATTACCTTGACAAGGAAGTTCGAAATGAACTTACCGTAGAACCAGGCGGTTTCAATACAGCTACAGATGTAATAGAAACTGAGTTTGTACATGAGATGAAAGCCAGAGATCAAGAAGCAACAATTGTTAGTATAATGGGTACCGGTGAAAATCATTTTGGCGGTTTAACACTCGACTACTCTCTTTCATACAATTATGCTCAAGAAAAAGAAGACAGACATTACGAACCGAAATTTGAAATGGATGAAACTCCTGATATGACGTGGAACCTTTCCGATCCTAATAACCCAAAATTTACAATAACCAGTTTGGACCCGGATTATTAC
>JBATTD010000236.1:0-4190 GCA_049670345.1 Ignavibacteriaceae bacterium | reverse complement strand
TTCTCACTCAACTTGATGAAATATACTTCTGCGGTTTTTAGGTTTTCAAATGTCCAGCCATATAATCCCCAATTGTTATCAGTTGGATAGATTTCTCTCAAGGGCAATTGGATTAGTGTTCCGAAACGTTTAAAAGATTCAGCTTCTCTTTTTCTAATCCTGATCACTTCATAACAAAAATAATATGAAGGACTATCTATCTGCACATTGTTTATTTAAGGGAACATATTATTCTAAAAAACAAAATGAATTTCACATCATTTTTTTTGGTTAATTTATCTCCGGCTTTGCCTTATTACCCTGTATCTTGGCCTTTCCCCAGCCAGTATTGTAGTAAATTTGTGGGGTATCCCATCTGTGCATATGCAACTTAAAGCTAATTGGATTTAAGGTCAATTGGTATTTAGCAACTAATCATTATGCATTACACACTTTGAACTTTGAAAAATTAAATGGAAATAATAAGAAATTAGCTGTTAATTTTTTGTGGATATTATGAGGAAAGCCCCTAAGTTATTGTAAACAAAGGGGCTTTGCGGAGAGAGTGGGATTCGAACCCACGGTACCCGTAAAAGTACACACGCTTTCCAGGCGTGCCAATTAAGCCACTCTTGCATCTCTCCTAAAATAGAAAAGCAAATATAATTAATTGATAATCCTAAGCCAATTAATACTTAAATATAGAATTGAAATTATTAAACCGGGTTCAGCTTATATAGTGATTTATTGAGAATCGATGAATTTAATTGAAGACTATTAGATGGATTATATTAAAGGTACATAATAAATGATTTGCGCAGTATAAATTAATTAGGTTGTGCTATTTCTTCCTTAATCAAAATTAGTATGTCTTTATAAGATAGTGGGGTAACAATAAGCTGTCCGTCGACTGTATATATTGAACATCCCGTATGTGATAGCTGCTCAAACAAGAATACTATCTTATCCACAAAAATTGTAGCAAATGCTTCAGTTTCCTTTGGATCTGTGCCCATTATTTCACTGTTTTCTATGTCCTCAACGCTGTTAACATAAATCGGTATTTCAATTGTTTTGATCAAGTTGAGCAACTTTTTATTTGATAATATATTTTTATTTTATGTTATAAGCTGTTTCAATATAAAGCAAAACAAATAATATGCCAGGAATATATTGTTCTAACGCATCTTATTTTTATTCTTTGTTTCGAAAACGACATCTCTTTAAGTACAAAAGATTAGCACTTTAATACAGATGGTTCTGGTAGAATGTTAGTGAAATCCATCTCAATAACTCTATTCACTAAACCCGGTACAAAATCTGGAAGCTATACTTTAAGTTAAAAATCAAAATGAGATAAATTTTTTATCCGAACCAAAGGAATGCCACAAGGGAAGAAAAATTTAATCGAAATTCTAAAAATCTTTAGGACTTTAAAAGAAGATGCTTATTTTTGGGCAATAAATAGTAGGGTTATAAAATGGCAATATCAAATAAACCAAAATTCGCTGTTGTATTAACAAAAGAAGCGATTAAACTTTTGAAGGATGAGAATATCTCGTTGAATTTGGTGAAAGGCAAATACTTTGTTTGTGAAGAAATTGAAACAAGTGGGAATTATTTTTATATGAAATTGTCCGACGGGGGGGCTCCACCTATTTTAGAACCCCATTTGTGGGAGATTTCTGTTCCGCATCATTATATTTTATATGTTCTTTCTGGGGTAACGGAAAAGATGATTAGCATAATTTAAACAGCAATCCTGCCAGTCTTCCACTTCCTGTTATTTTTGTAAGAGATGATCTGCTTGCTCTCATAATCCTTACTGACCTTAATTAATTTAAATTACTCCAAATAAATTGCTGACTGTGTTATAATAGAGTTATCTTCCAGCGGAAAATTTTTTCAATTTTTGATAAATCAGTTATATTTATTTAATTAGTGAAAAGAAAATTTTTTATTAACGGAGAGGTGCCGGAGTGGTTTAACGGGGCGGTCTCGAAAACCGTTGTGGTACTAGTTGCCACCGAGAGTTCGAATCTCTCCCTCTCCGCTCTAAGATATCAATGATTTTTTTCCTTTACACATTATACTCAGCTTCACACAATCGAACCTATACGGGATAGACTATTAAATTTGATTGCAGATTGGATTATAACAACTCCGGTTAAGCACCTTCTATAATCCCTTCCGTATTATTTTATCAACAACACAATGGTTACAATTTTATTTATTCAATTGCTGTTTATTACCTAATTAACAATATTTGACAGGTAGGAATATAGCATTATGAATGAAAATAAAAATTCAATCTACTTCCCTCTCCTGCTAAATATTAAAAACTATCCCTGTTTAGTAGTCGGGGGTAGTACAGTAGCGTTAAGGAAAGTTACTTCTCTCCTGAATTTTCGAATCAAGTCAACCGTTCTGGCTCCCAAAATATGCCAACCACTTTTAGAGTTACATAGAAAACGTAAAATTAAAGTAATTAAAAAAGTTTATTCAAAGGAATACCTTAATAATTTTAAAATTGTTTTCTGCGCAACAGATAATCCTAAAATAAATAAGATGGTTCGGAAGGATTGTACCGGAAAAAATATTCTGTTAAATGTTGCAGATATTCCGGAACTGTGTGATTTTATTTTACCGGCAATTGTAAAACGTGGAGACTTAACTATTTCAGTTTCCTCTCAGGGTATTGCTCCTTTTTATGTAGCCGAATTAAGAAAAAAATTGGATCATATTTTTCCATCCTACTATGAAAATATTATTGAGTTAGCCGGAGAATTTAGAAAACTATTATTAAGTGATAAAAAGTATAAATCCCCTCAGGTAAGAGAAAAAGCTTTTAAGAATTTCTTTATGATCGACTGGAAGAAGGTCTTAGCAAATGAAGGAAAGAAAAAAGCAAAAGAATACATCCATAGCATTCTGGATGATTTAAAACAAAAAGGGTGATGATGAAAAATCAAAAAGGTAAAGTATTTATAGTGGGGGCGGGTCCTGGAGATCCCGGACTTATAACTATGAATGCACTGGAGAAATTAAAAAAAGCAGATGTTGTCGTATATGATAGATTGATTAATAGCGAGTTATTATCATTTTGCAAAGATGATTGTGAGAAAGTGTTTGTAGGAAAAGAATCCGGGTATCATGCAATCGAGCAGGATAAAATAACAGAAATATTAATTAATAAGTCTAAAGCAGGTCTAAATGTTGTTCGTTTAAAGGGCGGCAATCCGTTTGTTTTTGGAAGAGGCTCTGAGGAAGCTCTTGAAATTAAGAAAGCCGGAATTGAATTTGAAATTATTCCCGGCATTACATCCGGTCTTTCTGTACCTGTTTACAGCGGAATACCAATTACTCAACGCGGACTTATTACTCAATGCATATTTATAACTGCACACGAGTGCCCCGATAAACCCGATACGCAGGTAGACTGGGAGAACTTAGCAAAGCTGAAAAACACTTCGCTTATAATTTATATGGGTGCTTCAAGGATTGAAGTTATAAGTGAAAAGCTGATTAAATATGGAATGGATCCCGCAACACCCGTTGCCGCAATTGAGAATGGAACTTTGCCGAAACAAAGAACATTAACCGCACGGCTTGATAAAATTGCAGAAGATTTTAAACAACAGAATTTTCATGCCCCGGTAATTATTATGGTTAGCCCAACTGTTGCTTTCAGGGATGATATTTCCTGGTATGAAAAGAAACCATTATTTAACAAGAGAATTGCTGTTGCCGGTGCACAAGAACAATTTGATGATATTGGTAATATGCTTTATGATCTTGGCGCAGAGATGTTTCCACTTAATGTACAGAGGACCCAATTAAGCATTCCGGAAATTAATTTTAAGAAATTATTTTCCGAAGATGACTTTGAATGGATACTCTTTAACAGTAAAAACGGAGTTAAATACTTTTGGGAATTGATTCAAAGAGAAAATTTAGATGCCAGGATATTTGCCGGTAAAAAAATTGCAGCTGTTGGATCCGGATTGGAAAAAACAATCAAATCATTCGGGCTAAATCCTGATTATAGTTCCGAAGAATTTAACCCGAGTTCCTTTAGAAACGATTTTCTTAAAAACTACAATATCACGAATAAAAAACTTTTGAGAATTCTGGATTATTCTCCTCTTGATAAAATTTCCGACGAGCTGGATAAATCAAATATAAAAACTCATTCACTAAAAGTCTTCGAT
>JBATTD010000235.1:0-7665 GCA_049670345.1 Ignavibacteriaceae bacterium | reverse complement strand
AAGACCATAATATATACGATATGCGGACTGCTAAGTGGTCTAGCAGCTGTTTTATTAACAGCTCGGTTGAATTCTGCCCAACCTATTGCAGGAATAATGTATGAGTTAGATGCTATTGCCGCCGCGGTGATTGGTGGAACAAGTCTAATGGGTGGCGAAGGTAGAATTTTCGGTACCCTCATCGGCGCATTTATTATGGGAGTTTTAAGAAATGGTCTGAATTTGTTAGGTGTGTCTTCTTTTATTCAGCAGATCATTATTGGATCTGTAATAATAATTGCGGTGTTAGTTGATATGTATTTAAAAAAACAGAATAAATAAATTTAATCAAAAAGAATATTGTATGAAGAGAGTAAAATTCATCATTGCCTTTGTTATAGGCTTTTCTCTTGTGGTATTTATTCGATGCCAACGAGAAGATAATAACAAGGATGATAAACCTGTAATCGCACTGGTACTGAAAACTCTTAATAATCCTTTTTTTATTGATATGGAAAAAGGTGCTAATGAAACTGCGGGGAAATTAGGAATAGAGTTAATAGTCCAAGCAGCTGAACGTGAAGTAGACGTTGAGAAACAAATGCAGATCATCGAAAATTTAATCCAGAGAAAAGTTGATGCAATTTGTATTACACCAAGTGGATCCAAAGAAATTATTCCCGCCATTCTTAAAGCCAATGATGCAGGCATCCACGTCCTGGTTGTTGATACACGAATTGATGCTGTTGCCCTTAGAGAATCAGGTGGTTATGTAGCAACCTTTATCGGCTCTGATAATTATGAAGGAGGTAAAATTGCAGGGCAGCACATAATCCAAATGTTGAACGGCAATGGGAAAGTAGCAATTCTCGAGGGAATCCCTGGTCATGAGACTGGCGATGCACGGTTAGCAGGATTTCACGAAGTAATAGATCAAGAACCAGGGATTGAGATAGTTGCTTCACTTACTGCTAATTGGGAAAGAGACCAGGGATATAACGTTTTTCAAAATATTCTTCAGGCAAATCCTGATGTTCAGGCATTGTTCGCCTGCAGCGATATGATGGCTCTTGGTGCAATAGAAGCGATTGCAGCAGCGGGAAAAACAGGTGAAATTATAGTGGTTGGGTTTGATGCAGTGAAAGACGGTCGTGATGCAATTTTTAATGGAACTATGAATGCTTCTATAGCTCAACATCCTTCAGAAATGGGAAAACTTGCGGTTGAATATGCTTACAAAGTAATAAACGGCGAAAGTATTCCGTCAGAAATTCCGGTTAGAATTGAACTGATTACGAAAAACATGGTACAGAATTAATGAGAAGCGATACTCAGCTTGTAGATAACAAATTCTTGTGGTTGGATGAGCTTGAAGAAAAGTTAAAAGCAAAAGTACAGTCGGATATTGTTACCAAGCAATTATATAGTACTGCCGCTTGCTTATATGAAATAACGCCTCTAGCTGTTGTAATTCCCGAAAATCTTGGAGATATAAAATCAACAATCAATATTTGTAGAAAATACGGCATTCCTCTTATTCCTCGTGGCGCAGGTTCAAGTCTATCCGGTAACTCTGTTGGCGAAGCTGTAATCCTTGACCTGACTCATCACTTCAAAGAAATTAAAATTATTGATGACGCACGGGTAAGAAGCGGAGTAAGTGTTGTATTAAATAATTTACAAGCCAAACTGAAAAAACATAATAAGAAGTTTGCACCGGATCCAAGCAGCGGAAATATTTGTGTTATTGGAGGAATGCTTGGGAATAACAGTGGTGGGCCTCATACACTTAAACATGGAAATATGTATAAACATGTTGAAGAAGTAAGTGTTATTCTTTCAAATGGAGAAATATTTACCGCAAAAAATATTCCCTTAGCTAAAATTTCTTCATTGGATGATTTTCATAGACCATATTATGAAAAGATAAAATTACTTCTCGAAAAATATTCAGAGGAAATTATTTCCTCAAGACCGCAAACCACAAAAAGCGCTTCCGGTTATCAAGTATGGGATATCTTAACAGAGACTCACTTAAATATGGCTTCTATGTTAGTTGGTAGCGAAGGAACTTTAGGTGTATTTACTGATTCCGTTCTTAAGACAATTCCCATAGTAAAAAATCGCGGAATGATTTCATTATACTTTAACGATCTTGAAAAGATGGGTATTGCAGTAAGTCACTTAAGAAATTTAGGTGCTTCAGCAATAGAATATGTTGATCAGTCATTTCTTCATTTGGCATTAACCTTCAGACCGGAACTTCAAAAATTTTTACCGGCGAATGTTAAATATCTGCTTTATGTTGAATTCGAGAATGATGATAAAGAGAACATTAATCAATCATTAAAAAAATGTGAACAAATAATTTGTCAAAAAGAGAATTTAGCTGAACTTGGCTCTTACTCTACAAATGAAGAAGAGATAGAAAATATTTTTCGTGTTCGAAAAGCAGCAACAGTAGTTTTAAATAAGATTAAAGGAAAAGAAAAACCATTACCGTTCACAGAAGATTGCGCTATTCATCCAAATTTATTTCCGAAATTTTTAGTTGAAATTTCCAAAATTATGGATGAATATCCATTTCGATATGCAATGTTTGGTCACGCCGGTGATGGTAACCTTCATATCAGACCATTACTGAATATGAAAGATGAAAAATCCTTCACGAATGCTGAAGACTTTATGGAGAAGTTTGTGAACCTTGTAATTAAATATAATGGTTCATTAACGGCGGAACATGGTGATGGAAGATTAAGAACTCCGTATATGGAAAAGATTTTCCCCAAATTGATCCCATTATTCAGGGAGATTAAAAATCTTTTTGATCCTGTTGGAATAATGAATCCCGATATTCTTGTTCCGGTAAAAGATTATAAATGGAATGAAAACTTAAGGTATACTCCGGATTATAGTTACATTGAAACATCTCAGCGTTTGAACAGTGAGAACTGGAAATCAGAAATTGAAAAATGTCACGGATGTGGAACGTGCCGGGAGTACTGTCCGGTATTTCAAGCAACCGGAGAAGAGGAAGCAACAGCAAGATCTAAAGCAAATATCCTTCGTGGAATTATCTCAGGCAAAATTTCTACTTCAGCTATTGATTCTGACTACTTTTATAAAATAATGGATTACTGTCTGAACTGTGGACAATGTTTAACAGATTGTCCAACCGGTGTTAACATTCCAGGAATTGCTGTTCTAGCAAAAGAAAAACTGCATGAGAAACGTTCTTTTAAATTAAATGAGATCATCCTTCAAAGAGGAAAGTTAGTCAGCGAATTGGCATCCTTTTTCTCTTCAATTAGTAATAGAATTCTGCTAATTTCTTTTGTTAGAAAGATGATGCACTTCACAGTTGGTATCCACAGCAAAAGAAATTTCCCATCTTTTGCAAGACCGAAAAAGAAAGTGATTAATAACCGGCATGGGAAAAAAGTAGTCTTATGGACAGGATGCGCAGCAAATTTTAATGATCCGGATGGCGAGTTGGAAAACAGCCTTCAACTATTGACGAAGCTTGGTTACGATATAATAACACCTGATTGGAAGTGCTGCAATATTGCAAAATTATCATACGGTAATTTTAAGGATTCAGAGAAAGATATTGAATTTAACATCAGGACTTTGCTCCCTTATGCAAATCAAAATATTCCAATAGTTTTTACGGCTGCATCTTGCGGTTATGCGTTCATGCATGAGTATATGAATTTCTTCTCAGATAATTATGATATTAAAAAGATTGCAGAAGTTAGTGTTGATATACATGATTTTCTCGGCGATGTTTTCTCCAGTGGAGAATTCAAAGATTTATTCAGACCGATTAATAAGAAATTAGTATATCATTCACCTTGTCACCTCAAAACGCAAAATAATAAATACAAACCAACTGATTTATTGAAAATGATTCCGGGAATAGAGTTAGCAAAAATAGATGATAGTTGTTGTGGAATTGCAGGCACATTCGGAATGAAAAAAGAAAATTTCGATCTTTCGATGAAAATTGGTTCTAAACTTTTTGAGGAAATTATTAAAACAAATCCTGAATTCGTACTATCAGGTTGCGGAACCTGTCAGAGTCAAATTAAGCAAGGTACTCGTCTTGATGTGATTCATCCAGTAGGGTTACTCAATCAATCTTATCAACCCAAATAATTTTTCCTATTTAGGCTTAAATTCTCAGAAACACCGATTTTTTGTAAAAACGGCATTTTATGCAGTGTAAAAAAATATAAAAAAGAAAGGTAGCTATTGACGTTTTGAAATTTACTGTTTATTATTGTATAGACAAATAGACAAGTAGACAAAAACTATTAAACGTCCTTTATCTTTCTTATTATTAATTATTAGAGAGCAACAGGGAGGAAGAAAATGAAGAAGATGAAAACACTGGTTTATAAGGGCATTGGTCAGATTACTCTTGAAGAAAGATCGGTTCCAATTGTGACTGAGCCTTTTGATGTTGTTCTAAAAGTTTCAGCTTGTGGAATTTGCGGAACGGATGTTAAAATTATGGAAGGCAAGCATGTCGTTGGAAATGACATTGCATTAGGTCATGAATTTTGTGGAGTTGTTCAAGAGATTGGAAGTCATGTAACTACTCTCAAGATCGGAGATAGAGTTGCAGTAGATAATAGTCTAAGATGTGGTTTATGTGAATATTGCCGGACGGGTAACAGTCCGCAATGTGAATGGCTGAAAGACAAATCCATTGGAGTCTTTCAAAATGGTGGGTATGCAGAATATTGTTTACTACCTGAAAATGCTTGTTTTAAAATACCCGATGCTATGGATGATATTACCGCTACCCAGGTAGAAACTCTCGGCACAGTCTTAAATGGAATGAATGCAGTTCAGATGCAATGCTGGGATACTGTTGTGGTTTTAGGTTTTGGACCAATCGGTTATCTATTTTCAGCTTTATCAAAAAATGTAGCAGCTTATACAATGTGTGCGGAAATTGATCCGTTTAGAATTGGAGTTGCTAAAAAATTAGGCTTACCAGTATTCAATCCCAATGAAGTAGATATTGAAAAAGAAGTTATGAAATTCACTGATGGTAAAGGTGCAGATATTGTGATTGATGCTGTCGGCAGCCAATTAGAGAATGCTCTTAAGTATGTAACTCCGGGAGGAAAAGTTCTTGCTTTTGGAATGGATAGTAGTATCAAAGCTACAATTGTACCTAATACCATAACACGAAAAGCCATAAAATTAATTGGTACATACATAGGCCAGAATACCCTGCTTCCGGCAATTAAAATTTTAATGTCAGGCAAAATTAACATGGAACCATTCTTTACTGAGGTGATTCCACTGGAAAATGGAATATCTTCATTTGACAAATTGGGATTAGACCTTGAAACAATGAAACATATTCCTAAGCAGGCGATGAAAATAGTAATTAAACCTTAGAATTAATAAAAATCATTGTTTTATCATTTTAATAATTCTGTACAAAAGAAGAGTAAATGAAAAACCCTTTTAAATTTTTTGCAACTGGTTCTGATATAGCTCCAATTCAAGATGGAAACGTTGTTGATTCCCTATACAAGAAGTATCGTTTCAGAGTTATGATCGCTATCACCGTCGGTTATGGATTAGCCTATCCACTCCGTCTTGCTTTGTCAGCGATGAAGAAAGATTTGATTGACGAAGGTATGTTTTCTGCATCAGAATTAGGATCAATAGGTGCGGCACTTCTTTATTCATATGCCTTTGGAAAGTTTTTTAACGGAATATTAGCCGATCATGCTAACGTAAAAAGATTTTTCACAGTAGGAGTTTTAATATCTGCGATTATAAACATAATAATAGGTAATACAATCGGTTTATGGATATGGATAATGTTATGGGGACTTAACGGCTGGTTCCAGGGATTTGGAGCTCCAACGGGGGCAGTTACATTGTCTAATTGGTACAGCAATAAGGAACGCGGCAGGTTATATGGTATTTGGAGCACAGCACATGCTTTAGGAGAGGGACTAACTTTTATTGTATCTGCAACTTTGGTGTCATTTTATGGCTGGCAAGCAGGCTTTTGGGGTCCCGGTGTGTTTTGCTTGTTTGTTGCAGTAGGTATATATCTTCTTTTACAAGATCGACCACAGACTCTGGGTTTGCCCTCGGTTGCAGAATGGAAAAACGACTATGTGGATTCAGAGCAGAAACATGATACACACTCGGAAACAACAAAACAGTCACAATTAAAAATATTTAAAATTCCTCATATCTGGATACTGGGAATAGCCAGCGCTTCAATGTATGTAACACGCTATGCAATCAATAGCTGGGGATTCCTTTATTTGCAGGAAGATAAAGGTTATACTCTTGTAGAGGCGGGGAGTTTGTTGGGATTAAACACCTTTGCTGGTTTAGCGGGCTGCGTTGCATACGGATATATTTCTGATAAACTATTCAACGCTAAACGTCCGCCTGTTAATCTAATTTTTGGAATATTAGAAGTATTTGCATTGTTTGTAATATTCTTCACCCCACATGGCCATCCGGTTATTCTAACATCTGCATTTGTTTTGTACGGTTTTACCTTAAGTGGGCTTCTGGCTGCACTGGGTGGATTATTCGCCATTGATATTGCACCTAAAAAAGCAGCAGGTGCAGTGATGGGATTTATAGGCGTCTTCAGCTACCTTGGAGCCGGATTGCAGGATCAAATCAGCGGAATATTGATTGAAAATAATACTACAATTATTGAGGGTGTTCGTTTCTATGATTTTTCCAGTGCCATAGCATTTTGGATTGGAGGATCGATTTTGTCTTTAATTTTAGCTCTCTTTCTTTGGAAAGCCAAAGCACATGATTAATGAAAAGGAATTCTATGGAAAGTAAAAAAATCTATGATATTGTAATATTCGGTAACTATACTAAAGATACAATTATATCAAAAGCAGGAACTCGCTATGTAGACGGCGGTGGTTTTAATTATGGTGCACACGCAGCAGCTAATTCAGGGAAGATAGTTGCTGCAGTAACACGCCTGGCAAGTGAAGATACCAGGGTCATCACTACTCTTGAAGAAATTGGAGTTGATGTCTATCCAACTTTTACCTCTACATCTACACATATGAAATTAGAATATCCGACCGATAATGTAGACGAACGAATATTGACATGTTCAGCAACTGCCGGGACTTACGCAATTAGCCAGTTTGACGGCTTAGAGGCAAAAGCATTTCTTATTAATTCATCCGTCAGAGAAGAAGTACCTCTTGCTTTAGTTAAAGAATTAAGGAAAAAAGAATGCCTTCTCGTTGCCGATGCACAGGGTTTTACAAGAATAATATCGCCGGATAATACTCTTATACATGCTAAGTGGCCGGAAAAAATAGAAGTTCTCAAATTGATTGATGTTCTTAAGGTTGATATAGTCGAAGCTGAATCACTAACCGGTGAAAAAGATATTTTCAAAGCTGCCAAAATGTTGGCTGAGTTTGGACCGAAAGAGATCGTTCTTACACACAGAAACGGAATACTGGTTTATGCCGGAGGTGAATATTTTGAGGAAACATTTAAACCGAAAAAATTAATTGGACGAAGCGGCAGAGGTGATACCTGTATTGCATCCTACATGGCAAAAAGGTTAACTGCAGAACCAGCAGAGGCTATAAAATGGTCAGCGGCAGTTACCAGTCTGAAATTGGAAGCGGAAGGACCGTTTAAAGG
>JBATTD010000234.1:0-2399 GCA_049670345.1 Ignavibacteriaceae bacterium | reverse complement strand
GTATAATAGACCGCAAGTCTTCCCTCCACAAAAATACCAAATCCCTGAGGTGAGTTTTTATCATGTTCATGTGTTTTAGGCGGTCCGTATTCAAAATTATAAAACACACTATATAAACCATAATTAAAAGGAAGCTCAATAAAATCCTTTGCGGGGAAAACCTTTTTCATCTCACGTCTTATTGCATTATCCAAACCATAGTCATCATCAATGTAAAGAAAACCACCATTTTCCAAATAGAGTCGTAATCGTTCAACTTCATCATCTGCAAAAACAACATTTCCATGTCCTGTAATAAATAAAAATGGATAAGAAAAAATCTCTTCCGATGAAATTTCTACAAACCGATACCTTGCATCAACTTTTATATTTGTGTTTCGCTTGATGAAGTTAAGCAAGTTCGCTTCGGCTGAAGGATCGTTGTACCAATCGCCGCCGCCGTTATACTTTAGCCGGGCAATTGTAAAGGTCCCCTGTTCCTGAGCAAAAGCGCTTATAATAAATCCGGTTAATAAAAATATTGTTAATATTCTGTACATATTCTTTCCATTATTGAAATCAATATATTCAGCTAAAAAATGAATAGCAATTTAAAAAAACAGTTCTGATGAATAATTACTATTTTGTTTATATGTTTTGAAAAAAACACAAAATAATTTGAGGAACAAAATTGGCAAAGAAGTATTGGCTTTTCAAATCAGAACCGAATGCTTTTTCAATTGATGATTTATATACCAGCCACAGCAAAACAACTTATTGGGATGGAATACGAAATTACCAGGCACGAAATTTTATTAGGGATGATATGCGGAAAGGTGACGGTGTTTTATTTTACCACAGTAATGCAGATCCGCTTGCGATTGTTGGCTATTGCGAGATTGTAAAAGAAGCTTATCCCGACCATACACAGTTTGATCCTGATAACAAACATTTTGATCCGAGTGCTATTCAAAAAGATCCGCGCTGGTTTATGGTTGATATTAAGTTAAACGAGAAATTTAAGCACCCGGTTACTTTAAAAGAGATAAAAGAAAATCCGAAACTAAAGGACTTCAGATTAATTCAAAGAGGTAACCGGTTGTCAGCATTCCCTGTAAATAAAAAAGAGTGGGATGAGATTTTGAGGATGGGAAAATAAAATTAATTTAGGTTTTTTGTCATCCCGCACCTGTCTACCGCCAGGCAGGCTTGATGCGGGATCTCCTTATATCAAGAACTTTATTAAGATTCCGCATTCATGGGAATGACATTGAGTGAAAGTATTTAATTCTTCTTTGCCTTAATCGAAAACATCATAGGAATAATATCTTCAAATCCTTTTATTCTCCACCAGCCGTCTTTTCCTTTAACTGAGTTTGGGAATACATCATAAACACTGAACGGGAATTCGTGAAGGAATTCGATTTGCAAACCGCTTTCAACCAAGGAATTTATAACTTCGCTTAAAGGATGATTCCAACCATACTGCTTTTGTTTAAGCGGGGCGTTCAGATCAGCGTATGTTCCTTCCACTTCTTCTTCAATCTCTCCATAGTTGAAATAGGAATATTTAAATTTCTTAAAATCGTCATCAAACATCCAAAGCACTGTATGAAATTCAACTATATAAAATATACCACCCGGTTTTAGATAACGCGAGACCAACCTTCCCCACTCTTTCAGATCGGGCAGCCAGCCGATTGTACCATAGGAAGTAAAAACAATATCAAATTTTTCATCAAGATGTTCTTCAATATTGTAAATATTTGAGCAGATAAATTTTGCAGCGAGATTGAGTTCATCGTTTAATGATCTTGCCGCTTTAATTGCTTCATCCGAAAAATCTATCCCGGTTACCTTTGCACCCATTCTTGTCCACGAAAGAGAATCCTGCCCAAAATGGCATTGCAGATGAAGCATAGTTTTATTTTTTACATCACCCAACTCTTCCAATTCTATAAACTTTAAGGAAGTTTTACCTTCCTTAAAACCCTCAAGATCATAAAGCTCAGATTTCAAATGGAACGGAGTTTTATTATTCCATGCTTTTTTATTTGTTTTAAAAAAATCAGTTAATTCTTTTTGATTATTCATTTCTTCCTTTTTATTGAATCGCTACTTTAAAATAAGATTCCGGCTCTCCCAAAGGGATGCCTTCGGCAAATGCCGGAATGACAAAAATTATTGAATTAATTAAAATATAATTCAAGCAGCTTGCGTATTTACTTCCGGTTTTATTCGCCAAGCTAAAACTAATCCGGCGAAGAACCAGGTAACACAAAGATCAATAGCATTTACCATTGAATAACCTGTTGGAAAGCTCCACCAATTCCATTCAATGAACGGTCCAACAAATGCTGCAAACATTCCAAGCAGCATTACAAAAATCACCCTTCGCCAATAAGATGGATTTTGAGCAA
>JBATTD010000233.1:0-1957 GCA_049670345.1 Ignavibacteriaceae bacterium | reverse complement strand
TTTTATATCTGTATCTAATGGAGATTTGCCTGTAAATGCATAGTTATATTTCCCGCTAATCATTATCGCCAAATTTCTTTCGATCGGAATAATTACTCCAGCTTCCGGAGCTATACCCCATTCCCATCTATCTTTCTGAAGAGATACCACACCTATATCAAATCTTTGAAGCATGTAAAACCCTCCGGCATTGAGTCCCACATATGGCCTAATTCCACGTTTTTTACCAAAATAATAGTGTACGTTAGCCATAATAGGAAAAGAATTCAGGTAACGATCTTGAGTGCCGGTTACAGCCCCGGGGTTGCTAGATCCGAGTTCAATTGTTTCGCTGTTACGCTCACTAAATATATTCCAACCAAGCGCTAAACCCACTGTAGTAGATTTTTGAACCGTGTATCTGAAATCCAAACCAAATCCTAGAAAGCTGGTAGAACCGGTAAAATCTTTTGTATCACCAACCGGGAAAGAAACCTGATAAGTAACAACTCTGAACCATTTTTGTGCGTATCCCTGGTTTAGTGGTATTAATAAACAAACTGCAACCAGGAACAACCAATAGAATATTTTATTAAACTTCATTTTTATTTCTCCTGTAAAATTTCTCTTCTGTTATTTACCGTTACCAAGATACGGTGACTGATTAAATGCCTGATTAATATTAGTAGCTAATCGCGTTTCTATACCAGAACTTGCATCCTCAAGGAGTCCGTTTATTCCAGCAACCCACAACGCATCAGTGCTGCCCTGGCTCTGCCTATCCGCCATTACAATTAATAGGGTTCCGGTAGAGTAAGTATAAACTACAGGATAACAATAGCCTCCGTATTGATACCACCATCCATACCCCCACTGATAGCAACCACCGGATGCCCATGTAGTTTTATTAATAAAAGCAACTACAAGAACATCAGCATTTGCCGGATTTTGCTGTTCAGTAAAACCGAGTCCGTTTAGGTTCTGTTTTATCCTGCTTATTATCTGAGCATCAAACTGACCGGGATCGCTGACAGGATTTCCATCTTTGTCAATGCGATCAATAGAATCCGGAATAGCATAGGTCATTTTTGTTGAAAAGTCTGCATTCGGATTAAAAAAAGTAGCAACCACATCAGAATCTGCCGCGGTTAAAGTTTCGCCGGGATAACAAGAGTTAAATAGAAACCCGAAACTTGTAAAAAGCAGAAATAACATAATTCGGAACAAGATTATATTCCTTTTTTGATTAATTGTTTTCATTTCTTATCTCTATATAGTTTATGTTAAGTGGGATTATGTATTATTTATTTTCAAATTTTTTCTTTTGTTTTCTTTTCAAAAGAATGCCAAATAGAATTACACTCAACCACGATATATTCCATTCTAAAGGGCCTATAAAAGCAAATGGAATAGTTACCAATGCAGCAAGTGGTTCTGCGAGAATATTTCTTTTTAACTCATTTGCCTCTTCAGCAGTTACAGCTTTAGAAGTCAGCTCACCTCGTTTTGATGCATAGACCCACGCAGCAACTCCGGCGAATCCAGCAAGTGCAAGTGAAACACTTTGCATAAATAGCGCAAGCACATCCGAATCGGTATCCATATCCAGTCTTACACTATAGAAATAAAGTAACAGAAAAGCGATCTGAAGAATAGAAAGTGCAACATGCTTACCATCTGTCGCTACAAGGTTACCAGAGGTTTTGTTGTTCTGAATCCAGTAGATGGTGATTAATATGAACCCAATTACAAACATTATAAAGCTTGCTCCTCCCTCAATAAATATCACAAGAGGATCAAATGTCCCTGTTCCGGGTTTAACAGGATGTGGAAGAAGTGTAAAAATTCTTATTAGTAAAACACCAAAGACAACATCCGTTAGCACGTGTAATCTTCTTAACTGAACAGCATCTCTTTCTTTTTGAGCTTGTGTTTTTTCTTTATTAGGCATTACAATTCCTCTTTAATAATTATAAAC
>JBATTD010000232.1:0-2314 GCA_049670345.1 Ignavibacteriaceae bacterium | reverse complement strand
CTTAAAAAATTAGCGGTCTTAGGAATAAAACCGGAACAGATAAAAATGGTTATTATAACGCACGGGCACTGGGATCATATAGGATCAGCAAAGGATATTAAAGAACTTACCGGAGCTATAATTGCTATGCACGAAAATGAAAAAGAGTGGCTGGAAAAATCTATTATTATTCTTCCTCCCGGGGTAACGTTATGGGGAAAAATATTTTCTAAAATTATGCTGCTTTTCAGTCCGTTGATAAAAATCCCATCCGCAAGAGTTGATATTATTTTAGGTAATAAAAGCGTATCCCTAAATGAATATGGAATAGCGGGATTCATAGAGTATACACCCGGTCACTCATCAGGGTCTGTTAGTGTTATGTTGGAGACCGGCGAAGCATTTGTCGGAGATTTACTAATGAATAGGCTTCCTCTTAGGATGTCTCCGGGACTGCCTATATTCGCAGAAGATTTATCAAAAGTGAAACAAAGTCTGGAATTATTATTAGAAAAAGGTGTAAGTAAAATCTATCCGGCGCATGGAAAACCATTCAACACTGATATAATACACAAAGAGTTGAAAAAACTGGACAAACATACTTTTTAGCCACGCGCGGCGAAAGTCCGCCAAAGCCGGGTAAACTGTTTTGGTATTTGCGATTGTTTTCCACGTATTAAGTCGAGCAGATTTTTTCTTGGTGAAAGAATTCAATCATCATTATTGGATAAATAAAAACACTACATTTAAAGAGGAGTATAAAGTTATGTTAAAACGAATTGATTTTATCAGTATCACTCTTTCGGTTATTATTTTTTGTTTAGCTTCTCAATCCAATGCACAGGTTAAAGAAAAAACAATTGAAATGAATTCAGCAGTAAACATTGCTAACGCTGAACAATTTACACTTTTTTCTTCCAACACCCAGCAGGAATACAAAATCTATATTCATCTGCCAACAAGCTACTCAAGATCCGATACAACATACCCAGTGTATTATGGACTGGATGCAGACATTGGATTTGGAATGATTTCAGAAATGAGTACTTTACTGGCGTTCAGGAAAGAGATGCCGGAAGTGATTATAGTTGGTATTGCCTATGGCGCGTATCCCGGACAGGAGGGTAACAATCGTATGAGGGATTATACTCCCACAGTAGTTGAAGAATATGATACCAGCGGCGCTGCAGAAAATTTTTTCAATTTTATCCGTGATGAACTAATCCCTGTGATTGATTCCAAATATAGAACAGATCCATCCGACCGGACACTCTCAGGTGCTTCTTTAAGCGGGTTGTTTTCATTGTATGTTCTTTTTGAGCATCCTGGTATTTTCAACCGGTATAAAATTTCCAGTCCATCGTTATGGTGGGATGATGGTGTTATTTTGGAATATGAGAAAAAATATTCTGAAGAATATTCTGATTTACCGGCAAATGTTTTCCTATCAGTTGGTGATGTTGAACGTACGGTTGTATCCTGGAAAAAACTGGTTAAGGTTTTAGAAGATAGAAATTATAAGAGCTTAAAATTAACAACAATGATTTTTGACGATGCACCGCATTTAACTGCTTGTATATTGGCTGGTGTTAGAGGTATAAAGGCTGTATTCGTTGATGATTAGATAATTTATTTTAAATTTTATGCTTAACAAACTTGTTCAACACCGATAGAGGCACTAAATAAAATTACAATACTAATGCCTATTAAATTAATGTTTAAAAACGAATACGATAAATCACCCAGACAGAAATTCATAATCATATGTATATTGTCTTTGGCTATATTTATTTCCACTTGGCTATTATTCTTTAATACTGAACTTTTAAAAATGGATGGAATCCTTTCTCGGAAGATTATATTGGTAATGTGTTCAGTTATATATTTAGTTCGAACGATAATAACATTGTTTGTATTCTTAAAGCGAAGAATCACTTGGTTAGAAGCTTTGCCTATCTCAATGTTAATGTCTTTTGTTTTATTTGGCTTTATATATATTGGAGGAGTTCAAACTCAACCCATAAATATCATGGATCTTCTAGGCATCGTTTTATACCTGACCGGGTCATACATAAATACCTCTTCAGAGCTAGACAGACACAGATGGAAATATATGACGGAGAATAAGGGACATTTGTATACTCAGGGATTATTTAAACATGTCAGGCACGTAAATTATTTTGGTGATATTTTGTTATTTACCGGTTTTGCACTTATCACTCAAGATATCCGTGCACTTTACCCTCCATTATTTATGATACTGAATTTTATATTTATTCTCATACCAGCAAAAGAAGCGTATCTCAAAGATAAATATAGAATAGAGTTCGAACAG
>JBATTD010000231.1:0-8939 GCA_049670345.1 Ignavibacteriaceae bacterium | reverse complement strand
AAATGAGAACGGCAGCAAATCTTAAATTTGGGGAAAAAGTAACAATAAATGATATTGATACTTCAAACCCATCGCATCATAGAATAATAGAAATTGGTTTTACTCCAGGACAAGAGATTGAATTAGTGAATACTTCTGCTTTCGATGATCCAATAGCATTTTCAGTTAGAGGTACTTTAATTGCTATGCGCAGGAAAGAAGCTGACTGTATTATTGTTACATGAATTCGCAAATAACAGATGAAACTCCTTTAATAACATTAGTTGGCCCTCCAAACTCCGGGAAAACAACCCTTTTCAATTTTTTAAGTGGTAAAAATTATAAAACCGTTAATTATCCCGGCTCCACTGTAGAATATTCTACCAGCAGGTTTTTAGACAAATATAAAATAGATGCCAAGATATTAGACTCTCCGGGAATAATAAGTTTAATCCCAAACTCACCTGATGAAAAAGTTTCTGTCGATTCACTTTATAATCACCCACGCCTTGGTACACCGCATTTAATAATTATCACAATTGATACGAGCCAGCTGTCACGTCATCTTTTACTTGCAATTCAATTAATCGAATCAGGTTTTAAGGTAATAATCGTTCTAACCATGAATGACATACTGCAGAAAAAAAAGTTGTTTATCTCTGATAAAAAGTTAAGCGGGAAACTTAACTGTGATGTTATAAAAATAAACGGCAGAACAGGTGAAGGAATTGAATCGCTGATCCATTCAATAGATCATAGATTGAAGGAGATAAATGGAAACGGGGAACCAAGATCTAAACCATACCAAATAAATTCAAATAAAATAAAACTAATTGATTCCTATAAAAAGATTGAAGAGATAACCAACTTTGTTTTAGAAGAAATCGCGGAAAAGAATTTTATTGATATTGAAAAAGCTAATAAACATTTAAAGATTGTAAGCACTCCTTATATTGGGAAGAAAAATACTCCTGATGAATTAACACTTAGAATTGATAAAATACTTTTACATAAAGTATGGGGAATAATAATTTTTATTTTGATAATGGGATTAACATTTTCATCCATTTTCTGGCTTGCCGATCCACTAATGGGATTAGTCGATAACTTCTTCAGCTATTTAGGACAGTCAGCTTCTCATTCACTCGGCGACGGATGGTTTTCCAGCCTGGTTTCAAACGGCATAATAAGTGGAGCAGGATCAGTTCTAGTTTTTGTGCCTCAAATAATTATATTATTTTTAATACTAGGCGTTCTTGAAGATACAGGTTATTTGGCCCGGGGTGCAATGCTTATTGATAAGCCGTTATCGAAAATTGGATTAAACGGAAGATCCTTTGTCCCAATGCTTTCAGGGTTTGCTTGTGCTATTCCTGCAATGTTAGCAGCGCGGACAATTCCAAACAGACGTGAAAGATTACTGACTATATTTATTCTTCCATTGATGAGCTGCAGCGCACGGCTCCCGGTTTATGCTTTGCTGCTTGCATACCTTACACCTTCGGATAAACCTTGGATAGGTGGATTTTTACTGGCTGCTATTTATCTCTTCAGCATTGTTACATCAGTTATAGTGGCTGTATTAATTAATAAATTCAGAAAAAATATTATTAAAGCCGAAGATAATTCATCGTTTATTCTTGAATTACCTACTTATAAAGTCCCTACACTTACATCAATAATTCGGAATACGTATTCAAGTTCCAAGCAATATATTTTACGAGCTGGACCAATTATTATTGTTTTCTCACTGTTCATCTGGTTTCTAACTTACTTCCCGGGCAGCGATCAGAATATTACTGTAAATAATTTATCGCAGGATGAATTAGTTCAATTAGAAAAATCTGAACGGTTAGAAAATTCTTATGCTGCTTATTTAGGAAAAATTATTCAACCAGTTATGACTCCTCTGGGATTAGATTGGAGAGTAGGCGTTGCACTTATGTCGGCATTTGTTGCACGAGAAGTATTTGTATCTTCTCTTGCACTTATTTTCAAAGTAACAGAAAGCGATGAAAACTTGCAGACCTCATTGTTAAGTTCAATGGATGCTGCACGTATTAACGATACCGGCAAAAAGTTATTTACACCTGCAACCATTATTGGGTTAATTGTGTTTTTCGCTTTTGCACTTCAATGCATTTCAACGGTTGCAGTATCAAGGAAAGAAACAGGTGGATGGAGAATTCCGTTATTGCAGATAGTTATTTTTACTTCATTGGCGTATGTGATGGCATTCATCATGGTAAATGGTTTGAAATTGATGGGAGTAAATTAAAGTATGCTGTCTTATTGCTATTAGTCAACATCAATAATATTTTTAGTAGAATAAAAAAAGATGATTAATTGAAACGAGTCCCAATAATCCTGCCTGTCCGGTAGGCAGCTAGGAACGAGCTCAATCTAAAAAAAAACTTATAAACAGATGAAACACAAACAAGCAACTGAAATATTCAGAAATTTCTTAAAGAATGAGAAAAACAGGATTACACCTGAACGTTTTGAAGTGATGGATGCTGCTTTGGATCATGATGGGCATTTTGGTGCAGATGATCTGTATGTTTTGATGAAAAATGAAAACTCCAGTATATCGCGAGCAACTGTTTACAAAACACTTGAACTACTTGTACAATGTAATCTTTTAAGCAAGCGTCACTTTGGTGAAAACCTTAAGAGATATGAAAGCAGTTTTAAAAGAAAAGTACACGATCATCTTATCTGTATAGATTGTGGACGGATTGTAGAATTTTCGGATAATCAATTGAGCCAGTTACCTGATAGCATCAGCAGAGAGCTTGGCTTTGAATTTGAAAGTTACTCCTTTAACATTTTCGCACGTTGCCCCGACCCCAAAAATTGTAAATACTTTCAAGATCGATAACGATTATTTTTCTATTGCCGATTTAATAGTGAGTGAATAAAAATGAAAGAACAAAAATATCCACTAACTTGGAAGATAAAAGATTTTTCAATTAAAATTTTCTGTTCCATCCCAAATATTGCAACAGGAATATTAATAAAAGCAGGTAAAGCCAATTTTGTTGTCGATCCCGGTGATGGTATTCTTCGTGACCTTAATTCGGAGGAAGGCACAAAACAAATTCTAAAAATATCTGATATATTTATCACTCATGGTCATCACGATCATGTTGGTGGTGTTTGGTCGCTGCTTACATACCTTAGAGTAATGAGGAAAACATCCCCTCTCACAATTCATTATCCAAAGGGCTGTGTGGAAATTGAGAGTATTTACAGTGCTTTCGAGCGTGTTTACTTCGATACAATTCCTTATAAAATAGCGTTGAGACGAATAGATGATACAAAAGGCTTTAATAGCAATAAGGTAACCATCAAACCTTTCCCGGTTATACACAAGGAGTTTTTAAATGATGGTTCAAAAAGGCAGGTGCCAGCAATAGGATATAAATTTACTTACGATAATAAAAAAATATGCTATGGTGGCGATACTGCTTATTGTGATACTTTGGTTAAACATGCCAAAAAATCAGACCTTGCGATAATTGAAGCAGGACATGAAGCTGAAGAGCCCGATGAAATGCACATGTCATTAAAGGAAGCAAAATCCATTGGTAATACGGCAAAAGAATATTTTTTAGTTCACGTTCCGGAATAACAAATAAGGAAAAAAAGCAATGCGCAAAACAAACACTATCACTATAATCATATTTGCATTAATGGCCTTCGGATTCATCTATTTTTCGCCCGGTGATAAATATAAAATTGAAGGTGAAAAACATCTTACCAATATAAAAATGATTACGGAAGAAGGACAAAATGCAGAAGCATACCTTTCCTTTGATGAAAAGAAATTAATATTTCAGCGGGCAGTTGGTGATATCGAATGTGATCAGATTTTTATTATGAATCTTGATGGTTCGGATAAAAAAATGGTGTCTACCGGAAATGGAAGAACAACCTGTTCTTATTTCCTTCCCGGCGATCAAAAAATAATTTATTCATCAACTCATTTAGCTGATGATGAATGTCCGCCACCTCCGGATTTTTCAAAAGGATATGTTTGGAAACTTTATGAATCCTTCGATATTTTTTCAGCTAATGCTGACGGTTCGGATATAAAACGTTTAACCTTTACTGATGGTTATGATGCAGAAGCAACTGTTTCGCCAAAAGGTGATAAAATCGTTTTTACTTCGCTGCGTGATGGCGATCCTGAAATCTATGTGATGGATTTAGACGGAAAGAATCAGACACGTTTAACATTTGAAAAAGGTTATGATGGCGGTCCGTTTTTTTCACAGGATGGTTCCAAAATTGTTTTCAGAGCCAGCAGACCGAAAACCGAAAAAGAACTTGCTGATTACAGCGATCTTGTGGAAAACGGTTTGGTAAGACCTTCAGCTTTAGAAATTCATGTGATGGATGCCGACGGAAATAATATAAAACGGGTTACAAATTTTGGTAAAGCAAGTTTTGGTCCGTTCTTTCATCCGAACATGGAGAAGATAATTTTCGCTTCAAATGTTAACAGTGAAACGGGTAGAAATTTTGATGTTTATACGATTAATGTTGATGGTACCGATTTAGAGCAAATAACATTTAATGAATCATTTGATGGTTTCCCGATGTTTACAAGAGACGGTAAACATTTAATTTTTGCTTCTAACAGGTTCAACAAGAAAAAAGGTGATACAAATATTTTCATCGCCGATTGGATTGACTAATAAAATAATATTATGAAGAAAATCAGCAATACGATAATGCTGGTATTACTAATTGCAGCAGTTTTTATCTATTATACAGAAATGATTTTGCTTAAGGTAGATGCTGTTAATCTTGCGGCTTCATATTCTAAAAACATAACTGAAGCAAATAATAATTTTCTTGATAAAGAGTTAGAAGTTACTGGAACCGTAAAAGCATTTTATAAGCTTCTTGAAATAAGAAATGTTCTTGAATTAAACACAGGTGGAAATGAAGTAAGTTTATTCTGTTTTTTTATGAATGAAATTGACGAAAATAAAGCAGCGAGCTTTAGCGAGGGAGATTCAGTAACAGTAATTGGTAAGTGTGCAGGATTAGATAAATACAATTTTGTGAGCGGTGTAAAGATAGAAGTAAAAAAGATTAAATAGCAAAAAGCATAGTAATGCACAGTAAAAATGATACAAGTCCCGATGAACCTGCCTTCCGCCTGCCTGCCGGTAGGCAGGGTACGCAGGTCGGGACGAGTTCCATCTGATCTTAATTTAACATTCCGCCAGAGGCGGACAAGTATAAACAGATGAAATGGTTTCAAAAAGAAATAAAATTAAGACCACAAGCAAGCGGTTTTCATCTTATCACAAATGAAGTGCTCAGCCAGCTCCCTGAAATGAAAAATATTAAAATTGGTACAGCTCATCTTTTATTAAAGCATACCTCCGCTTCATTAACCTTAAATGAAAACTTTGATCCGGATGTTCGCAGCGATATGGAAAAATATTTTGATCATACAGTGAAAGAAAACGAACCATATTATTTGCATACCAGCGAAGGTGCGGATGATATGCCTGCACATATAAAATCGAGTTTGCTTGGTACTTCTCTTACAATTCCAATTTCCAACGGTAACTTTAATTTAGGAACCTGGCAAGGAATTTACCTATGCGAACATAGAATCCACGGCGGGTCCAGAAAATTATTAATTACAGTACAGGGTGAATAAGAAACAAATTAATTTTATAATAGAAATTAATCCAGATAAGTTTATATGAATAAAAAAAGAATATTGTTTGTTTGCATGGGTAATATATGCAGGTCTCCCGCAGCTGAAGCAATAATGAAAAAAACAATTGGGAAAAATAATTTAGGCGATAAGATTGAAGTTGATTCTGCTGGAACAATTGAATATCACAGCGGAGAATCTGCAGATTCTAGAATGATAGTGCATACAAAAAAACGAGGTTACGAAGTTGATAGTATAGCTCGTCAATTCAATATGACAAAAGATTTTGAGCGGTTTGATTATATAGTTACTATGGATAATGAAAATTATGAAGATATAAAATCGATGGATATACTGAATAAAAACGAGCACAAAATTTTCAGGATGGTGGATTTTTGTGAAAACTGCACAATTGATGAAATTCCGGATCCATATTATAACGGCGCTTCCGGTTTTGAAGAAGTTCTTGATATGCTTGAAGATGCTACAAAAGGATTGCTTAATAGGGTAATTGATGATATTAAGCAACAACATTAAAACAAATATTGAGAAAGAACTAAACTCGAAAATTATCGATTCTCAATCACTATCTGGGGGGTGCATCAGTAATGCTTACAAGATAAAAACCGACGTGGGGAAAATTTACTTCCTAAAATATAATCCCTCAGTAAATAGTGATATGTTTATAAAGGAAGCACATGGTTTGCAGGAATTAAATAAAGCCGGCGTGATTAAAATTCCGGATGTAATTTGTTATGATGAAGATTACATTTTGCTTGAACTAATAGTAGCAGGAAATAAACAGAAAAATTTCTCTGAAGACTTTGGTCGTAAATTTGCACTTCTGCATAAATTCACAAGCGAATTTTACGGATTTTATGAAGACAACTATATTGGATCTAATCCACAGATTAATATCTCAAAAGAAAACGAAAAACACGATTGGACGAAATTTTATTTTAACAAACGGATTCTCTTTCAATTACAATTAGCTGAAGAAACGGGCAATTCAACATCCGAATTGCGAAAAGCAATAGCTGTATTAGAAAATAGAATAGATGAAATTGTTGTTGATAATGGTGAGAATCCATCTCTACTGCACGGCGACCTTTGGGGCGGCAACTACTTGATTAACAACAATGGGTTTGCTTGCTTAATTGATCCGGCTGTTTATTACGGTAACCGAGAAGCTGACCTGGCAATGACAAAACTTTTTGGGGGTTTTGATTCGAGGTTCTATGAAACTTATTATGAAGCTTTTCCCTTACCTGCTGGATATGAGTACAGAGAAAATATTTATAAACTCTACCATGTATTAAATCATCTCAATCTATTCGGTGGAGGTTATTATTCTCAAGCGATGGGTTTGATTAGTTATTACATTTAAAATAGTGGCTCAGAACATTTCTGCTGAGCCACATATAACAATTAATTACTTTGCATCAAGCAACTCAACATCAAAAATTAACGTTGAGTTTGGAGGGATTTTTCCGGCGGTAATATCACCGTACCCTAATGAAGGAGGAATAACGAATCTCGCTTTACCTCCTTTTTTCAGTAATCTTACTCCTTCATCCCAGCCGGCAATTACCTGTTTGTTACCAACAACAAACGAAAAGGGTTCATCTCTTTCAACCGAGCTGTCGAATTTAGTACCATCTTCCAAAAAACCTGAATAATGAACTGTTACTACATTACCATCAGTGGCAAAATCACCTTCACCTTCTTCAACAATTACATACATCAGTCCGCTTTCAGATGTTTTTATTTTTGATCTGTCAACATCCCACATTTCAGCCACAACAGGATCTTTCACATCAAGTAATTCTATTAATACTTTCAAATCAGCGTTTGGTGGAACAGGACCCACTCCCTTTTCACCATAAGCAAACTCTGAAGGAATAACAATCATTCTTTTCCCATTCGGTTTCATACCAACAATTCCTTCATCGGTTCCTCTTATAAATGCTTCTTCGCCAAGAACAAATTTTACAACTTGTCCTTTTATGTAACTATCGCCAATCAAGTATGGCAAACGTGTTGAATCGTTAGTCCAATCAGAAAAAAGGTTTGTACTGTCAACAATTACCCATCCTTTAAAATGAATTGATAATAAATCGCCTACTTTAGCATCCTTTCCTTCACCAACTATTTCATCAAAATATTTGATTCCCGATTCGGTAGTTTTAATTTCACTATCATTTGAACACCGGATAAATGCTGCAACTGTAAATGCGGTAATAAAAAATAAAAATAACTTTTTCATATTTTCCTCTATAAAATTTAAAACGTAAATATATCCAATAAAATATATTATTCATATTTGTACCCATCATTTTTACACTATTTTTTGAATATAATGCTTGTTAGTTTTCAAATGTTCGGAATAAAAATATTTTTAAATCACCAATTCAGTATATACGGTATAAATGAAACTCTCAATTAAGTATTTTCCAAAGTTTTTTAAAACTTTATCTTTAACTATTATCCTTTTTTTAACAACATTTATCAACGCACAGCAAAATCAAATGCTTACAGGATATTCACTTGATAGCGAGCAATCTGCGGCTGTTAAGAAAATTATGATTGATGCAGATTATACATTTGATGAAGTCTTAAAAGGAAGCAGCATCCCTTCATCTGTAAAAAATACTCTTGAACTTGTAACCGTAAACTATTATGGATTTGACGGAATATTACACCAAGGACAAATTATCGTTAATAAAGAAATTGCGAATGATATTGTAGAAATATTCATGGTGATTGAAGAGACAAAATTTCCTGTTGAAAAAGTTGTACCGATCGTAGAGTATGATTGGTCCGATGAAAAATCAATGAATGATAATAATACCTCTTCATTCAATTACAGATTCATATCCGGCTCAAGAATTCTATCTATGCATGCGAATGGTTTGGCAATTGATATAAACCCCAAACAAAATCCTTATGTAAAAAACGGGACGAGCATTCCAGCCGGTTCAGAATATAAGTTGAAAAATATGGGGACAATTAAACCTGATTCTAAAATTGTTAAAGTATTTAAAGAAAAGGGATGGACGTGGGGCGGCGACTGGAAAAGCTTGAAAGATTATCAGCACTTCCAGAAGATGATAAAATGAATTTGTTTAATTTAATGTTCATTAGCTGTTTTAATTCTGCCATGAACATCCTTGCACGGTAGACGGATTGCACTGATCATTACAACTTATTTCTAACTGCTCAATTCCTCGTATGCTGCTTCCAGATTCATATCCTTTGCCCCTTCCCATCGTTC
>JBATTD010000230.1:0-1964 GCA_049670345.1 Ignavibacteriaceae bacterium | reverse complement strand
ACCTCAAACAATCAATGCAGTACGATCCGATTAAAAATGTTTTTGCCTCAATAATAAAAAGATTTCCATTCCTGCGGATTTTCTTCTACAAAATTTTAGATTTGATGTTCTTACGTTCATGGTATGTAAGAAGAGAATTGAAGAATTTAAGAATAAAGTTTGGTGGTAAAGAAATAAGCATTTACGATGCCGGTTCAGGTTATGCACAGTACACATATTTTATGGCAAAACATCTTAAACCTTGTTCACTTTATTCGATTGATGTTAAAGATAATTGGATACATGAAAGTAAAGAGTTTTTTCAAAAACGCAAAATTGATAATGTTAGTTTTGGTGTTGAGGATCTGACAAGCATCAATCACGAAAATAAGTTTGATTTAATTGTTTGTGTAGATGTAATGGAACATATTGAAGATGATGTTAAAGTATTTCAAAATTATTACTGTGCATTAAAAAAAGATGGTTTTCTTTTAATTAATACACCCTCTGTTTTTGGAGGCAGCGATGTTCACGATGAAGATGAAGAAAGTTTTATCGGGGAGCATGCAAGAGATGGATATTCAAAAGAAGATTTTGAATCGAAACTGCATCCGGTTGGATTCGAAACTTATCAATCTATATACACATACGGGTTTTGGGGCGATAAAGCATGGAGGCTGGGTATAAAATTACCGATGCTGCTGCTGAATATTTCAAAAATATTTTTTATTGTGCTTCCTTTTTATTATCTGATAACCTTGCCTTTCACTTTTTTAATGATGTATATTGATTATTCAACAAACAATAAAATTGGTTCGGGAATAAATTTCATCGCGCATAAAAAATAAAATTAAAGTTTGTTAAACCAGGAGATTACATGGCAGCCAAGCAGAAAAAAACTTCAAAAAAAACTAAACAAGAAAAAGAATCAGGATTAGCTGCGTTTAGTTTTGATAAATTAGTTCCTTCAAAATATGGGCTATTAGTTATAACTGCGATAATATTATTTGTCTTTCTTTTCTTTTATTCGCCGTTATATTTTGGCGGAAAAACCTTTCAATCGGGCGATATAATTACCAGCCAGAGTATGACAACATACATTGAAAATTATAGTGGTGATTACACATTATGGAATCCTTATGTATTTGGCGGAATGCCTGCATATGCACTGAGCGTGGGATATAAATGGTTTAATATTATTGTGGTCTGTGTACACTCGATAAGAACTGCTTTCGGCAGCCCGTTTGCAGTTGATTATGCTTCATGGACGGTTTATTTAATTGCGCTTGCGTACACGATGTTCATCTTTATGATGAGCAGAACAAAAAACAAACTAATAAGTCTTTTAGTTTCTCTGGCAAGTTCATTTAGCACAGGTATAGTGGTTTTTCTGTTTATAGGTCATGTTACTAAACTTACAGCAATCTGGGTGTTTCCCATTCTTCTTTTACTATTAATGAACTTCCAGAAAAAGATAAGATTTGTTGATGTAATGCTATTAATAACTTTCATTGCTATGATGTTTCTTGGCTGGCACGTTCAAATAATTTTTTACATCTTTTTTGCTGTACTTATTTACTTCATTTATTTCTTTCTTCGTTCGCTTAAATTAAAAGATAAATTATTAACTAAGCAATTAGTTAAATCTGCGGTAGTTTTTCTTGGTGCAGTTATTATCGCATTGTTAATCCAAGCCGATAACTTCACACAAATATGGGAATATAACCCTTACTCAACACGGGGAACAGAAAGCATATTAGAAAAACAATCAACAGTAACAGAGCAATCTGAATCGGATTTTTACCAGTATGCAACAAACTGGTCTTTTTCTCCGGGTGAAGTTTTAACATTTATCATTCCTTCTTATTATGGTTTCGGCAAATCAACTTATCAAGGTCCGTTAACACAGAACAAACCAGTGGAGGTAAATACATATTTTGGGCAGATGCCTTTTGTTGATGTTGCCCAGTACATGGGAGTAATAA
>JBATTD010000229.1:0-1503 GCA_049670345.1 Ignavibacteriaceae bacterium | reverse complement strand
AAGTACACCGTTCCGATAATGAAGAAAAATAAATTCTGGAGGATAATTAATATATCTTCAACTGCGGGACAACGTGGAGAAGCTTTTTACTCACACTATGCTGCGTCAAAAGGCGGAATTATTGCATTTACAAAATCGCTTGCCGGAGAGTTAGGGAAATATAATATTACTGTTAATAGCGTTGCTCCGGGATGGGTTAAAACTGATATGACCAAAGATGTTTTTGAAAATAAATTTGATGAAGAAGAAATAATTAAAAAAATACCTTTGAGAAAAATTGCAGTTCCGGAGGATGTTGCAGGTACGGTAATTTTCCTTGCTTCCGAACTTGCTTCGCATATAACCGGATGCACTATAAATGTAAACGGTGGTTCTGTTTTATGATTTTAATTTTCAAGTGGAAATAATATGGATTTTTTGGCAGAACTGCATCCAAAGGTTGTTCATTTCCCGATTGCTTTATTATTAACCTATGTAATAATTGAGCTGATAGGGATAGTATTTAGAAGAGAATTTTACCAGAAGGCAGCGCATCTGCTTTTGTTTTTAGGAGTGATAGGTGCATTTTTTGCTGTTCTTACAGGAAACCAGGCACATACTGCTTATGAGTATTGGAGTGAATCAAGTAGCGAACTGTTTAATGAACATCAAACATTTGCAAATTTAACTGTTTGGTATTTTACCGGAATGCTTGTATTACGTACTTATCTTGTTGTAAAGGAAAATTTTTCTTCATTTTATAAATATATTATTTTAACGCTTGCTTTGTTAGGTTGTTATCTCATATACCAAACAGCGGAGTACGGCGGAGATCTTATTAAAAAGTTTGGTGTAGGGACAGAACTTAATTTTAATCTAACAGAACCGAATGATTAAAAGAATGCTTTTTACTATTTTTACTTTAAGTTTATTATAGTTTAATGAAACGAGCATCCATAAATATTTACAAACTAGAAGATGAATAAATTTTTAATTCCGGTTATAATACTTTTTACTGTCAATTCATTTGCAATTGATCCTCCTGTTTCAAAAGCGACAGGTGTTTTTCTAGCATTTGGTGTTGGACCAAGGTTGCCTATAAGTGATCTTTCCAATTCAACAGACCTCGGTTATGGTTTTAATATTGAAGTATCTTACACCGATAATGAATATTTACCATTCTTTCTTTTTGTAAATGTTGGATTCGAACAATATCCCGGCGCACAAAGTTTTTACCAGGAAACAAATTATTCTAATTTATCAACTAATGCTTTGCCTGTTAATCTGGGACTCCGATATTATTTCAGTCCTTTGATTGAGCAGATTGTTTTGTTAATTCCAATCGTTGAGTTGTCAGCTTCCTTTACTTATTTTGAAAAGCTGCATGAGTTTAAAGTTGATTCAGATCGTATTAATTTTAAAGAAGATATAACAAAATTTGGTGTTACAGGCGGAGTGGGTATATCAATGTTCATGATGGAGATAATGGCTGCTTATCATTATATGGAAAGCAATCAGTTTATC
>JBATTD010000228.1:0-8198 GCA_049670345.1 Ignavibacteriaceae bacterium | reverse complement strand
TCCCTGGAACATTATCAAGCCGCCTATCTTATAATCTTTTACAAGTGCAACGGTGCTATCGTAATCAGGCGATAATCTATCCATATAACTTCTATAAACGGGCGCAATAATCATTTGTGCGCACTTTTCTCTAAGACTCAAACTGGAGATTTGTTTTTCAATCCATTCTTTGTCGGTTTCAGATAATGGAAATACCGAGGGATACTCTTCATCATTTAAAGAAATAGAAGACTGACTGTTTATACTTTTTTCGTAGGATGAAAAAATTAAAACGGATATTATTAATACAATAATTCGATATGAATAGTATTTAAGTTTCAATGCCCTCAAAAAAAATATTAATTGAATAGTATAATATAAGAATTGTAAATCAGTCCATTCTCATTTGCCGGATGGCAGAAATTGTTCCTCTTCCTTATACAGGTTATTTACTGTATCAAATTGATTTCCAATTTTTCATGAATAGGACGAAAGATCGCTCCGGTTGCAATGAGGGAGATACTTGATTCAAAATAAACTCTGCAACCAACCAAAAAATGAAAAACAGTTCCGCGTTTCCTGTCTGGTTTTAATTGCAAGAAGAATTGCTAACACAGGAGTTACTATTGATAGCCGGCCGAGATCCATCAAATAGATTTTTGGTTACACTGAAATTATTTTAAGCTTATAAATTAATATTTAAGTGCTTCGCTGAGTAAACAACGGGTCTTAATTCTGGCCTGCTCCCAGGTATTGAGCACTGCCAAAAGCTAATATTGGGTAAAAAATAATTCCTAAAAAAGCTAACCCTATACCGAATGCAGCATCTTTACCAAAATTCTTTGCAATTTCAATTGATACAATGATTGCAATTACAAAGTTTACAAGTGGAATAATATATAGTAGTATCCACCATCCCGGTTTGCCTGCAATTTTTAATAACAGTAAGATATTATAGATAGGTATAAGAATTCCCCAACCCGGCTGCCCGGCTTTCTCAAAAACCTTCCACAGTGAAACAATTATAAATAGGCCGAAAGCTAACATAATTAGCATGAATAGTATTCCACCAAAATCGTCCATTAGTAATCTCCTAATAGTTTGTAGTTAATATGTTTTACAGGATGATAAAATAATTCAACCTGCAAGCCAAATGCAAAATAGTCATAAATAAATAAGATTAAAAAATATTTTATTAATTATTTTTATAATAAATTCTTAAAAATATTTTAATCATTCTCAGTATAAATCTTCATCCAATCAGGGAGTTCTGCTGTTGGAGGTTTCTTGCCATAAATAACATCATCCATAATCACTGCAAACCATCTGAATGTTATTGAGTTACTAATACCGAACCTGATAAAATTGTGAAATAAATTATCTGGATGAGAGTACGGGCAAACCCCTACACATCTTCCACAGTCAGTTCCAAAAGTACTCCATAAAGTAAAACATGCTTCAGAATTGATTTGCCACCTTCTAACCCCATCAATCTCTTTTTTATCTTCAAAAGAAATTGCCTTGCTCGGACAGGCAACCGCACATTTTTTACACATCATACAAAAATCAATTACGCTGTAATCCGGATTTCTTTTATCAATCAGAAGGGGAATATCAGTTGTAACAACTGAAATTCTAACACGTGGTCCTAATCGCGGAGTCATAAGCAATCCCATCCTTCCAATCTCTCCTAATCCTGTATCCCTCGCAACCAAAGGACAAACAACGTTGTAGTTGCCATCTATATGAGCCCGTGCAGAGTAACCAAGATTTCGTATAAACTTAGCAACCTGGATTGCAACTGTCCCTGAATCTAAATATTGCTGTCCCGATTCCATTACGATTGAACCTGTCGGAGCAGAATGTATCATCGTCTTATCCATTTCTGTTGTAAATGCAATTGCAAATTTATGATTATTCAAAACCGGTTTTCCATACCGCTCTCCTCTTCCTCCTGTTGTGTATAAATGATAATCCTGCAACTCAGTCACACCACAATCTTTTGCACCTAATTTTACAGACCACTTTTTTATGAACTCTGTAATTTCATCAACTTTAACTTTAGCAGGATTTTCTGAAGGTTCACCATCAACCATTGCGTGTAACCTAACTATAGTTTCAAAACTTGAATCTGCAGCTGCATAGTGATAAGGATTGTATTGAGTTGATCCCGGTTTTAGTAATCCCGGTCTTTTGCGAAATTTATCATCAAGTATTTTTTTATGAGGATTATTTTCATAGTATTCCTCAAACCGATCAGTTCCTTCCTTCAGTTCATTTCTAGAGAACATCGTATCTCTTTCATCAATCCGGTTTAGCGGGGAATCGCTTTCTATATTGTTCCCTGGTATGGGTAGAAACAGAATTATTGTTATTAAAGAAAAAATTGATAACAGACCAATAGATATTTCAACATTAAAAGGAATTGGTAGAAATGAAGAAATAATAAATGGAAGGGGAAGAAAAATAGCAAAGATGGAAAGCCGGAATATTGCAGTATTTTCATTTTCCCTGATTGAAGTGATAACCCCATATATGAAGAAAAGAAGTAATGCAATTCCGATTAGAGTATTGAGTGTAAAAACTGTTTCCATACATAATGTGTAAGTTTATGATGTTAAATTTACACTTCTTGTAGATATTGTCAATTACTCAATTCTGCTAACTAAAAATAAACTGTTATTCCAAAATTTAGGTGGTTACCGGATATATTATACGATTTGTGTTCATACTCACCTTTTACTTGAACGTTAAATAACGAAATAATTTGGTTGAGCATTTAGAGGTTGAATAAAAAGAGGTGAAAAATATTTTCACCCCTTGAAGAATAATATTCGATTGAAATCTTACTCGACCTTTTTCCAATAGTCGGTAAACTCAGGTCCTTTAGCAACTAAATTATCCTTTGTCACAGTAATTAGGGGTTTAGTGTGGAACGGCAATATAAAGCTTATATTTCCATCTTTTGCGGTTACTTCAGATGATGCTGAAATATCACTCAGATCATAAGTCGAACCTTCTGTTTCATTAGTCAAACAGTAGAACATATTTTTCTCGGTGTACTGCTTATCATCAAGAGAATATTCTGCAATACAGGAAACAGATACTAGCTTTCCGCTATCATCTGTCCATGATAAATTTAATTGGCGGTATTTTTCTGTAAAAACTAAGAGACCGGTTATCTGAGGAGGTTTTACCTTTGTTCCATCAGCAAGTATACGTGCAGAGAATTTATATGTCCCTTCAATGTTATTTCTGACAGGATAAACGGCGGGATTTACACTTTCCCGTTCTGCTATACCCAAAGAAATAAAAGCAAAAATGAATATAAAAAACGAGCTCAAGAGAATGTTCTTCATATTTGTCTCCTAAAATTAATTAGTAAAAAGTTTAATTAAAAAGAATTTCCTTCATTTTTCTTAGCAATTCGTCATCATACTTTCCGAAAGGTTGATGTTATTGTAAATGTCCAACTATCTGGAAAAAAAATGATTTTAGTTATTCAAATTGAAATTAATGTTAAGAGAAACTTTTATCAATTGGATTTAGATAAGCGGTAAATAAGTCGTTTAACATAGCTTATAAAGGAGTTAAAATTTTATAGAGCTAACAAAAAAAATCAATCCAATGTAATTATTACTGCATCATGAAGGACGGGACGAACTTCATATAATTTTTTATTTTCCCTGATGGGATAAACCCTGTTTGTTAAAAGCACAACAAATAATTTTCTTGTCGGATCAATCCAGACAGATGTGCCGGTAAAACCTGTGTGCCCGAAAGAGGTTATATCAAATAAATTTCCCGCAGATGATTTTTCCCCCGATTTTGTATCCCATCCTAATGCTCTTGTGCTTTTATCAGAATACCTGGTCGTGAAAAGTTTTACAGTCGCCGATTTTATTATTTGATGTCCATTGAAAGTTCCATCATTTAAAAGTAACAGCAGCAGATTGCTAATATCTTTGGCGGTTGAGAACAATCCTGCATGTCCGGAAACTCCGTTTAACAACGAGGCAGTTTCATCATGCACTTCTCCCCACACTAATTCATTGCGCCAGTAATTGTCATATTCAGTCGGTGCAATTTTATATAGTAATGAATCGGCCGGATTGAAGAAAGTAGAATTCATTTGAAGCGGAATGAAAATCTTCTCTTTGCAAAACGCATCAAATCTTTTACCGGTCACTTGTTCTACAATTTTTGCTAAAGTAATAAATCCTAAATCGGAATAAACTGTTTTGCTGCCTGTTTCGTAACTTAATGGTGTTTTATAAATGTCCTTAATTACCTCGTCAGCTGAAGAATAATTTTTATAGAATCTTTTAAATGCAGGTAATCCGCTGTTGTGAAGCAGCAAATTTTTTATAGTAACTTTTTCATTTCCATTTTGTGAAAATTCTGGGATATACTTTGCAACCGGATCATCCAGTAAAAATAAGTTATTGTCATAACAGATCATTGCAGCCGTAGTAGTTGCAATTACTTTTGTTAATGATGCAATATCGTAAATGGTATTTTTAGTTACTGTCGCGGAAGTATCATTATAAGTTAAATGCCCGAACGATTTTTCATAAATTATTTTTCTATCTTTTGAAACTAAAACAACCGCGCCTGGAAATGCACAATCTTTAATAGCTGATAGAATAATTTCATCGACCTGTGTAAAATTATTTTCACTTTGCTGATGTTTGTTGTTCTGGCATGAAACATTCAATCCAAATAACGTCGCTATTACAAAAACCCGAACTATGAATATAAGTTTATAATTATTCATTCGTCGCTTCTTTTTTCTTGCCAAAATCACTATCCAAAGGAATAAACTTTGTGACGATAAAAGAAGGAATAGTAGAGATTAAAACCAATATAAAAAATTGCTTGTATCCTACGGATTCTTGTAGCCAGCCGCTTATCATGCCGGGCAGCATATTACCTAGTGCCATAAAAGCAGTTGCGATTGCGTAATGGGTAGTTTTAAACTTACCTTCGGAAATATAAATGATATAAAGAAGGAAAGCGGCAAAACCAAAACCGTATCCGAATTGTTCAATAGCGATGCAGGTATTGATAAGAAGTAAGTTAGATGTTTGGGTGTATGCAAGAAAAATATAAACCGCGTCAGGCAGGTTTATTGCTATAAGCATCCACCAGATCCAAAATTTTAATCCTTGTTTGGCAACGGCAAAACCGCCTAAGATTCCTCCCAGCGCTAAAGCAATCCATCCAACCGTGCCGTAAACAAGACCGACTTGTGAGGTCGTAAGTGACAATCCACCCTTTTCATAAGCGTCAAGTAAAAAAGGCGATGCAAGTTTTGCGAGCTGTCCCTCACCCAATCTATATAAAAGTATAAACGCAATTATAATGAGTATCTTATCCCTTCTGAAAAAGATGGCAAAAGTTTTATAATAATCAGTTAGAAATGCTTTATAATCTTTTTCTTTTCTTTCTGCATCTTGTTTGGGGTGGGGAAGAATAAAAAGATGATATAAAACAAAAAAGAGGAACAGCGCTGCAAGAATTAAAAAAGTTATCATCCAGGCAAAAGGAATATCACCTGTGGTTTCTTCTAAATGACCCGCAAGAATTACTAATAATCCCTGACCCGATATAAAAGCGATACGGTACGCAAGAGTACGTACCCCTACAAACCATGCCTGCTTATGTTCGTCGAGAGCAATCATGTAATAACCATCTGCAGCAATATCCTGTGTTGCGGAACTGAAAGCCATAAGCCAGAAAAAAGCAAGTGTGTACCTGAAAAAATTGTCTGCCGGAACAGTAAGGGCAACGCCCGCTAATCCAACCCCGATAAAGAATTGCATCAGCAAAATCCAGAAACGTTTTGTTTTTAGAAGATCGACAACGGGGCTCCACAACGGTTTAATAACCCACGGCAGGTAAAGCCAGCTTGTATAAAGTGCAAGTTCGGTGTTTGAGATGTCCAAGCGTTTATACATTATTCCCGATACCATCATTACCATTACATAAGGGAGACCTTCTGCAACGTACAGCGAAGGAACCCAAAGCCATGGATTGTGCGATTCCTTTTTAATCATTAAGTATTTCCTTTGCGATAAGAATAGCGCCCTCAATTGGCGAGTATTTCGGTGCAACTATTTTAACCGATGGAAGAGAGGTTCTGATTTTATCACGAAGCATATCTGAATAAATATTATTATTTGAGATTAAACTTCCGGCAAAAGAAACACACAGATCAATCGTATTCATTTTTTTCATCATTGTGCTTATATGATGAATGAGGTTCTCCGCTTCTTCAAGTAGAATATGATGTGCAATTTGGTCTTCATTTTCGGCTGCAATAATAACAACCTCGGCAATTGATGCTATATCAAAATTCTCTTTATAAACTTTTGTTATTAATTCATTTGCGGAATTGATTGAATATCTTTCTTCAATTAAACTAACGATTAAAGTTTCATCTCCACTACCATCAAAATACTTTGCTGCGGCCTGCAGTCCTTTTCTTCCGATTGAAAATCCGCTTCCTTCATCACCGAGCACTCTTCCGAATCCGCCTGCACGATAAATATTTCCTATTTCATCCTTACCGTAAATTATCGAACCGGTGCCGGCAATCAATATACAACCTGCTTCATTCGGGAAAGCACCTTGTAGAGCAATTTGTGTATCGCCTACAACTGTTAATGATTTTATTTTAATCCCATCCGCAGAAAATATTTCGTGTAAAAAACTTTTAAGTTTTTCAGCATCTTCTCTCCGTCCGGCACCTGCCGCACCGATTACTATGTTCTCAATATCTGAATAATCGGCGTTGAATTTTTTTATACAATCTTTTAGAAGAGACGATATGATCCTCGCTGTTCCAGAAGTGCCGGTTACTAAATAATTTGCAGCACCGCCAGTGGTTGTATAAAGTATATTTCCATTAATATCAGCTAAGGCACATTCTGTTTTGGTTGCACCACAGTCGAACACAATAAAGTAATTCATATGATTATACCTGTCCGCCTTCGGCGGAATTTCTTATTTTGGACATATGGAACTCGTTCAGAGCTACCTACCCGACAGCGAGGTTTATCGGGGCTCGTTTCATCATTATTTAATCTTTAATTAAACTTCCCATTAAAATTAGAAAAAAGATTTTAGTTGCAAAATTCAATCATCTAAATTTAATGTTTTGAATGATTTGATTTATTACTTTCGCAAAGTAGTTAAAATACTTTAGATAAAATTCCCATAACTATTTGCGACTCGGTTTGTTTGACTGTGTATGGGGTTTTAAAAAATGAATAAGGAATAAAAGACTGGTCATAGAACGGGGATTATTTAATTGTTTAACATCTTCGTTTCAATTTGTTCCGCAAAATTACTAACTAACAAATCAACATCTTCTTCTTTTCCTAACAGATCCTGTAGAGTTATTTTACCAAGCACACCATCCAGCATTGTTTGAATTGTTTTCCACAATGAACGGATACTGCAATCGATTGTGTTGGTGCAAATGCTCTCGATACCTGCGTGCAAATCGCAGAATCCTGATTCGTATAACTTACCGCCTAAAGCAGTCATTACATCATTAACAATAATTTTATTTGCAGGTTTCTTTAGTTTGTAGCCGCCCGTTTGCCCGCGAGCGCTTTCAATGAAGTCGGCTAATCTTAAAATCCTAAGTATTTTTCCGGCATTTGCGATTGAGATTCCCTCCAATTCGCTTATTTCGGGAATGGTCAATCCATTCGGAGAATCACTTTTAGCAATTCGCAAAAGCAATCTCAACCCAAAATCTTCTTGTGTGCTAAATTTCATTTGTTTATAATTTCTTGTTTTGTCCCGACGTGTCGGGAAACTTGTTCCTCTCAAGCGGGACTCGATTCATATTAAATTTGTAGTTTAATTTGTCACCCTTCGACAGGCCCAGGGTGACAATTAATTATTTATCCATTAAACAATGGTATCTTAGATCCGCAAGCAACTGCGTAATTTACTTCTGCAAAATTTTCCGGAGAAATTGACGGACCTTTATTTGAACAATGCTGATTGAAAATTTCTTTCCAGTCATTTGCAATCTCTGTTGCTGTTCTTCCTTCAATTTGATGCCGCTGCATAAAGTGAAGAACCTTGCCATCCTTAAAAAGAGCAATGCCCGGAGATGAAGGAGGAAAACCATCAAGCTGCAGTCTTATTCTGTCAACGGCATCTCTTTCCTGTCCGGCAAAACCGGTGTAAAGTTTATC
>JBATTD010000227.1:0-3798 GCA_049670345.1 Ignavibacteriaceae bacterium | reverse complement strand
TTTTTACTGTTACCATGTCCTTCACCCGGATACCGTATTAAACGAACAGGTGCATCGCCGTGAACTTTTAAACCCCGGTAAAGTTCTAAACTCTGTGAAGGATGAACACGTGTATCTTCTTTACCACCAAGAATTAATGTAGGAGTTTTGCTATCCTTAACATATCGTGCAGGACTTCTTTCCCAAACAAGGTCTTCATTTTCGTAAGTCCACAATCCCCAATGCACAAAATAATCTTCGAACGGAATATCAGTTGTTAATCTTTTTGAAATCTGGTCGGAAATACCAACAAACACAACTGCTGCGGCAAAACGATCTGTAAACCTGGTTGCGGCCCATGCAGAAAAATATCCGCCGTAAGATCCGCCGCCAATTCCCACTTTATCTTTATCAACTAATCCTTCTTCAATTAAATAATCGATTCCGTCTATCACATCATTAAATTCGCCTCCTGCAAGATCGCCAAAACCTTTCATCGTAAAATCAACTCCTCTGCTTGAGCTTGCCCTATAAGTAGGCATAAAAACAAAAAAACCTTTTGCCGCGGCAATCTGTCCCCAGCGGTTGTAAGCTGTCTGCCAGCCATTTGAAGTAGAATGTTCTGGACCGCCATGGATATGAACAATCAATGGATATCTCTTCCCTTCTTCATAATTTAAAGGATAAAAAAGCGCACCTTGTATTTCCAACCCATCACGAGCATTGTAAATTATTTTCTCCTGTTTAGCAAGAATTAATTCGTGCAGCCAGGGATTAACGTCGGTTAATTTAGCCAGCTTCTTATCTATAATTGTAAAGCCGTATAACTCTGATGGATGTTTAGAATTACTTCCAGCTAAAGAGATAAAATCATCATTAACATCAAAACTACTAAATACGATTTGTCCTGGTTTGATGAGCAACTTTCGCTCTGCATCATCAAATCCTTGTTCGCTCAAAGAATTATCTACACCTTCTTCTGAATGGTATAACACTGTATTACCATCCTTCCATTCAACTTTTCTGATAGAGAGCTCAAGACCATCAGCATAATTTATTAATTCCTCAAACTTTTTTGAGTTCGGAACTTCGGTAATGAAGAGACTTCCGGTTACGGCATCATTAATGCCTGACGCTGCAATAAAAGCGATATGGTTACCATCAGGGCTCCATACCATTTGACTTATCTTACCGGGATTTTCCAAATGTAACGAACGCTTTCCAGTGAAGGTATCGATAAGATAAACTCTTTTAAACATATAGGAATAATCGACAAGATTTTTATCGGCGATGAATGCCGCAATTTGTTTTCCGTCAGGACTCCATTGAAAATCGTAAACGGAAACATTCTCGGTTAGCTGGCGAGTATCCATGCTTTGCGATTCAAGATTTAATAGATAAAGATTTCTATCAAGATATTCTTCCTCATAAATTTCTGCATCAAATCCGCTTTCAAGTAAGTTTTGTTTTTCTTCACTAACCACAGAAGTAGAAATAAAAGCTAACTGATTTCCATCTTTGCTGATTTGATACTGCAAAACAGAATTACCTGAATTTGTTATTACAACTGGTTCGCCGGAATCTATCAGTAATTGATATACCTGAGTATATGTATCATCGTTTAACTTAGCACGGAAAGTTATGGATTTTGAATCAGGCATCCAGCCGATTGAGGAAATAATAACTTTATCAACCATTAACTCCACAGATTGTTCATTTGCTAAATCATACAGATATAAATAACGGTAATTGTTACCCGGTTTATCTGTTAGCTGCCGCGGAACGTGAAGAGTATACGCTATAAAATTGCCATCTGGTGAGATTGATGTTCCAACAACATATTTCATTCTTAATAAATCGTATGATGTGAAAGTGTTTTCCTGGGCAGTAAGAGCAGCAGTGATAATAAACATAAACGAAAGGAAATAGTAACTGGATGACTTAAGCATTTTGATGCTCCCTGTAAATGTTTTTAAATGTTAAATCGAATAAACTATTGCATATAAAAAAAGTCGCACAAAGGCGGCTTTAAATTAAAGATTTATTCTTAATTATCTAACCATCTCCCCGCTTTTTAGTTCTTCCGAGATACGATTAAGATTATAAATTTTTTCCAGCGCTTCAATCATTCCTGAAGAGTGAAGGCCAACAGCTCTGATTATTTCAGTTCTGTATATAAAGTTACCCGGTAAGCCCTGAATGTTACCATCAAAGGCAATACCAACTACTTCAGCATCTTTGTTTATCATTGCGCTGCCGGAACTTCCCCCGGTAAGATCGTTGGTTGTGATAAAATTGAATTTCGTAGAAAGATCAAAATCTTCAGGAGGGTTTTCCCATCTTTCAGGTAAGCTCCAGGGAAATTCCTTATTGAAAGAATAATATCTGTCATACATTCCATAAAATGTTGTATAAGCAGGTGCAGTAGTACCGTTGTAAGGAAAACTTTTTACGATACCATCAGAAATTCTTACTGTAAATGTTGCATCAGGTGGAATTGAAGTACCGTAAACTTCAAATAAAGCTCTTCCTAATTTTTCATTATATGTATCTTCAAGTTCTGTTAGTTCAACCACTTTGGCATCAAGTTCATCGCTTGTTTCTTTTGTAGTAAGGATAAAGTAAATAAAGGGATCGTTTCCACTCAGAATTGAATCAGGTCCTTCTGCAACAAGTTCTTTCATATCATCTGCATTTGTTAAAGAAGAATTTGAAAGGATATAATCAACAGCTTCATCACCAGTTTTTCCACCGGTCATTTTTTGAATGAGTTCTTTATCTTCACCTAAATTCTCTGTAAGGATTTTAATCTTTTGATTCAGCAATTTGTAGTTCATTTCATAATCAAAATCTTCTGGCATCATTGATTCGATTGATAGTTCTAACTCCTCACCAACATACAGTTCATCTCTTTCGCTTTCGGGTTTTTTAAGTTCTTCAGCAATATTTACCAACTCCTCAGCAATAAAGAAGTATCTCGGAGTGGTAAACCTACCTGTCATTCTCAAAGCGAATCTTTTATTCGTTATTTTTCTCAATTCATTTCTAATCTCTTCAATATTTTCCCAAAGATCGCCGTACATTTCATTTAATTCTTCATCGGATTGAACTGCTGATTTGAAATTATTTTCAAAATCTCTTTTCCTTTGCATCAGTATTGGATCTCTCAGTCCCTTAAGCATACCTGTGTAAGCTTTTTGAGAATTAAGAAAGTTAAGAAGGTTGTCCTTCAATTCTAACTCTCTTCCAGGATCACTTTCAATAAGCGATTCATAAGTTTCGATGAGTCCATCAATAAGTTCCAAAGTGCGTGGATAAGAAATATCTCTGGAATATTCCAACTCTGCAACAGTTTTCAATCGGTTTGTTGATCCGGGATTACCAACAACAAACACCGGCTCATTAAGTTCCGCTCCGTTATCACTCCATTTGTAGTAGTGATCAGTTTTAAGAGGTTCACCGTCATCATCATAAACTCTAAAGAAAGAAAAATCCAAAGAATAGCGGGGATAAGTAAAATTATCTTGATCTCCCCCGAAAGAACCTAATTGTTCTTCGGGAGCAAAAACGAGCCTTACATCATTATATCTTTTATAACCATAAAGAGAGTAGCGTCCGCCTTCGTATAACGGTGTGATGGAAACATCCAATCCTGTTTCTTCTGCAACTCTTGTTTCAATCTCTTCAATAATTCTTGATTTGATAGCTAATTTTTCATCCTCAGTATTTCCCTCTTCTATAGCATCAAGGATTTCATCGGTTACATCTTTAAAATAAACAGTTTGTTCTACAAACAAACCTGGAACAGGTCTTTCATCT
>JBATTD010000226.1:0-7829 GCA_049670345.1 Ignavibacteriaceae bacterium | reverse complement strand
AATCGGAACCAACCTGAATGCTGCCTTTACTTTTATCTCTTACAATAATACTTGGACTCGAAATAATTTCGCCCAAACCTTCATCTTCAAAAAACTTAAAAACTGCCGTTGCCTGACCAAAAAAACTTCCTACGGAAAAATCGGAACCAATACCCAAATTAAACTCGGGTTGTAAGGCGCCTTCCGTCGAACCACCTTCTTCGCTAGTCCCAGTTTCGGATTCTGTTCTTAACAATCCGCCTAAATTTGTACTTTCCCCGTCAAGTAAAATCTTCCAGTCAATTCCTATATTTTTAGATTTTTGTACATCCATTTCAAAAAATACTGCCGATATTTTTACCTCTCTTGAATTCACAGATGCATAGGTATCTGCAGAACGCACTTCTTCGATTTCCTTGCCCTTAATAACAATAAGATCCTGCTTTTCTTCAAAGCTGAGATTAGCATATTGTACAATAATAACCATAGCTTTATCATACGGCATATTGTCTATTTCAATACCAATCGGTTCTGTCCTATCAATAGTACTCACAATTCTTTTACCCGTAATGCTTTCACTAACCTTGCTTAAAAGTTCAACTGCCTGATTGAAAGGAAGTGACTCGGACATCGTTACTAGTTCATCCGGATTTGTATAATCCTTAAATCTTCGCTCCCAGTACTTTTGCGGGAAGATTTGCAGTGCCAGAAAAAGAGATAGAATAAAGTATGTTACAATTGTTTTCATAATATTTCTCTCAGTCAGTTTTTATAAATTTTCTCGATCCAGTTCAAGAGTTATCTTTTCAATTATTCCGCCTTTATTAAGAATAAAACTCACAGTGTTTTCTTCGTAGTCTATTTTGGTTAGGTAACCGAGGTAAACTTGTTCACCTTCCCAAACAAGATATGTGTTACCATGCGTATCCGCTATAAAGGCTCCTTCAGGAATGAGTGCAAGAAGTTTACTGCCTTGTACATCAAGTAATTCATCAAGATTCGGTGGAATCTCATTTCTTATCAGTGGATAGAAGGCATCATAAATCGGACCAGTCCTAAGGTCATTTTCGACAAGTACTTCAGGGGCAAATCTACTGTCATTAGAAAAATATACTTGAGCATTCATTTCAAAATTTACCAGAAACAAAGGAATTCCTTCATCGTCAGTTTGGATCATATTGCTCATATTCAGCGTGCTGATTTTTTTAAGTTCCTTACTTTGCTCTATAGAATAAATAAGCCGGAAAACCTCGTTGTAAAAACCGCTGCCGGTAAGTTTATATTCATAAAAGAAAAAATCTCTAGCCTGTTCTCTTTTCTGAAACTCAATATTAATCTGCGTGTGATCTGAAAAATTAGAAACAACATTGTTCATAAAGTTGTAAAACTTAATTGAGGAAAGATCTTTGGGAATGTTAAATTTTCTACTTTGCAGAACCGAATCTAATATTGCAGACCTCACTTTGAGCTGTTCATATCTATCAGCGAGTTCAGCGGGATCGTATGAGTTTGCATTCAATTCTTCCAGCTTTTCGTTCTTTTCATTTAGATCACTTCGCTGAAACATAAAAATGTAAATCCCGCCGATTAGCACAATAAGCAGTAGTAACCCTAATAAACCTAATGTGCTTCTTAATTTCTTATTCATTTTTTTTTGGATAAGTTGATATATTAAAATTTAGGTTAAACTTATATGCATTCCGGTCTCTCAATGATTCATACAACATACTGTTTAATGTTGCCTGCTCAATCGAATAAGCAAAATCAGTTAATGCAAATCGGGAGAGAGAATATCCTTCGGCAATTATAATTTGCTGGTCGCTCCGCGTAAGTTTTGACAGCCAGATACTTTTTTTATTGCTGGTAAGTTTTGAAATGTCCTGAAGAATCTCATTCCAAACTCCTGTACCTACAGTAGCTGAATCTAATATTGCTTGTGTTTGATCGAAGCTGCTAATCTTCCCTTCGAGTTGAGCTATTTTGCCGAGTGTTTCCTGGTTTTGTCTCATCACTAAAGTTTTTACTGCAATTTCCTCATTAAGCTTAGAAAGTGTTTTGCTGTTTTCTAATACCTCCTGTGTTAATAAAAAGGGGACAATAAAAAGCAGGGGAAGAACTGCATAACTATGCCAGGAGAATTGGAAAAACTTCTGTTCCTCTTTAACCGATTTAGGTAGGAGATTTATACCTTCATGCAGCTCGCTAAGCTCATCGTAATAATCTATAGCTGTAGCAACTAGAATGCTATATGTAGAAAATCCTTCTTTAGTTTCTGCATCAATATCAGTTAAATCCAGGTCATCAAATTCAAGCCGGCTAACATTGGCTTCAGGAAATGTTCCGTAAAAGGAAAGAATTAGATTTTCTGAATCGTCTTCGCCACAAACAATAATATTATCTAATGCTGGAATTCCTCCATTCTCCATTTCAAGAAGAATTTTTGAGAAGTAAACATCATACGTATGGAGGTTTGAAAGTCCAATATCAAGCGTGGTTCCAATATGTTTTAGTTTTCTTCCCTGAAGAAAAATTAATTTGCTGTATTCTTTCCCTATATAAACAATAAGAGAATGATCGTCGGGAAAGAATTTCTTTTTCTTAGCAACATAATAAGCCAGAGAAATATCGGCGCTTTTAACTGTTGGTACATTGTAATATCTTTTACCATTTCTAGCTGCAATTGAATTAATAAGATTTATGGTAGGAACTTCGCCAACGAGAAATACTGAAAGCAAAGACTTATCAGATAGTTCAGTAAAATCAAGACTGTCTTTCTCAACCGATATATTTTTTGTTTGAAGTATTTCATCAATAATATCTTGCTTTAGTTTTGCCGGTTTGCCCAAATTTGAGCCTTCGTAAAGATGGTAATAAATAGAGGGCTCTGTTAATGCAGGAATAAAAGAATACTGGGATAAGTTAAGCCCCGAAAGCTCTTTTCGAATTTCATCAATACTTGATCCTACAACATCACTTTCAAGTGTGGTTGAGTCCCCTTCTAATCCTTCAAGCTGAAGTGCCCCGTCATCCAAACTAAGTCCAGTTGCACCGGCTTCAACATCAGCAGATGAAGGTGTAACACTAATCGACCCAGTTCTGAAGACTTTTAGTTTATCGGAATCTTTCTCTTTACCGACTACAGCAAGTTTAGTGTCGTTCCCTTCGGAGAATATACAGATTAATGGTTTCATTTTACTGATAATATTTGTTGTATTCTTGTTTTATTATTTGCGTATGTAATAGCAGTTTCCAGTGTAATCTTTTTTTGCATATAAAGTCTTTTAAGATCTTGCTCCATAGTTATCATTCCTAGTGGGCCACCCTGGTTGATCATCATATATATTTCGCTTGTGTTATTGTTTTTAATGGCTGCTTGTACACTCGGTGTTACTATAAGCACTTCTTTAGCCATTGCTCTTTTACCGTCTATTGTTGGAACCAGCTTTTGGGATACTACGGAAATAAGCACATCTGCCAAACGGTTTCTTACACGCTCCTGCTCTATTGGATTAACCTCGGCAATTATTCTATCCAGCGATTCAGTTGCAGAGGAGGTATGTAATGTGGAAAATACTTTATGACCAGTATCGGTTACTTCTAGTGCTGCCATAATAGTCTTGGCGTCGCGCATCTCACCCACAACAATGATATCAGGATCCTGCCGTAATGCCTGAACTATTCCATCTTTAAATGAAAGAACATCACGACCTACCTCTCTATGTTTTATAAGAGAAATATTCGATGTATGAACATACTCTATTGGGGATGCAATAATAATTATATGTGCGGGATCGAACTTATTATGATGATCGATTATAGTATCTAAGGTAGATGATTTACCCGAGCCGGTTATACCTGTAATTAGTGTTAAACCAAACTTTATATAATTATGGCTGAGTGATCGTACTGTTAGCGGATGAAATTCTAATGATGACAATGGACGAACAGACAGGTTTATAAGTCGCATATTCAATGCTAAAGTATCAAGATCAAAATAAGAGTCTGCTCTGAATCTTACATTAAGTTTTCTGGTTTCGTAAAAGTAGGTATAACTAAAATCGAGGTTTCTGTTTTTTAGCAGGTATTCTTTTTGATTTTCACCAAGAATATTAATAATAATCAGTGCGGCTTCATCTTCGCTAAATTGTTGTAACTCCCTAACTCTTTCTTTTTTGCCATGAATTCTCATCCATATATAACCTTCATTACCATGCCCACCAATTTCAATATCCGAAGCATCGTTTTCAATCATATGTGTAAGCATTTTGTTTACAAAGGTTCTAAGTGCTATTTTATCCTTTTCAGCTAATTTAATGGCGTTTTCCAAAATAAACCTTAGTCTATCGGGGCCAAAAACCGAATCGGGAATTGTATTTATAAAATTCTCAAGAATTCTTTTTTCTTCGGTTGCTGTTGCAACGGGGCTTTCAAACACTATATTAATCTACCTATTTTGTTTGTATCCTACTATTGCTAACTTCAATATATATAATATAACTAAAATATTTTATAAAAGTATAACTTGTGGTGAATAAATTTAACTTCTTTTATTTGAATTATTTGGTCTATTATTACATATATTTTCTTTAATTGATTAACTCAACTCTAAGTAATAAAAACGATTCTATTAACCTGTTTACTCATCGGATGTTGAACCAAGAGCCTCTTCAATTGATGTTAAACCAAGCTTTACTTTTTCAAGTGCGGAATCTCTTAGACTTAATGATCCATCTTTCTTTGCTTGAGCTCTAATTAGCTCTTCGTCAACTTCGACGCCAGATTTGACAATTATCTGACGGATCGCTTTGGTAAAGTATAGAGCTTCGTGTATTGCCATTCTTCCTTTATAGCCGGAGCCATTACATTCATTACAGCCCACAGGTGTATAAACTGTGTGGGTTTTCCATTCTGCTATATCTAATCCGGCTGCGCTCATCAATGATTCGTCAAAATTACTTAAACTCTTTTTACATTTTTCACATAATCTTCTAATCAACCTCTGTGCCACAATGAGATTGATTGCATAGGCTATCAAAAATGGTTCTATACCCATTTTATAAAGACGTGCAACGGCACTTGGGGCGTCATTAGTATGAAGGGTGGAAAACGTTAAATGTCCTGTATTCGCGAGTTTAATTGCAGTTTCAGCAGTTTCTTTGTCTCTCATCTCACCCACCAAAACAATATCCGGATCGTGCCTAAGAATTGATCTGATTGCTTGTTCAAAATTCATTTTGTGGCCAATCTTAAGCTGGCGGGCGCCTTCAATAACATATTCTACCGGATCTTCAACGGTAAGAACGTTAACTTCGGGGGTAATTACCTGATAAAGTGCAGCAACAAGCGTTGTACTTTTTCCGCTACCTGTTGGTCCGGTTAATATTACCATTCCTTGCGGCTGGTTGATAGCTTTTACAAATGTTTCTCTTGTATATCCAACTAAACCTAATTTTCCAAGATCTCTTATAACATTTCTATCATCTAAAATTCTTATTACAACACTTTCAAATTTATTTTTTATTTCTGTACCTACTACCGGTAGAACTGATACTCTATACCTAATTATATGTTGATCTATCTCGCGCTGTATAAATCCATCCTGACCCATTTCTCTTTCAAACCTATCCATTCCCTTTCCACGATCCTTAACTACTGCCACTACAGCTTCCGGTAAAGTGTTTTCCTGTACATGCCATAATTGTAAAGAACCATCAATTCTCATATTTATTTCGGTTTTTCTTCCCGGGCGGGGGATAAAATGGATATCGCTTGCGCCTTTTCTAACAGCTTCTATCAAAGCGGCTTCACACAGATTTATTAAAGCGCTTTTATTTATTTCCGAATCGAGTTCGTCTTCATCAACAAGATTTTCATCAGCTTCATCTATCTGGAAAATATCATCATCATCCTCCATTGCCCTTAAAAATTCATTTTCGGGCGGAAGAATTATTTTAACAAGCTTTTCATAATCTGATTTTTTTATAAATATTACTTCATACTGTCTGGCATTCAGTCCAAATGCTATACGCGGTATATTCCTGTCAGTAGGATCGATAGACGCGAGTATAAGCTTATCCTTTATTCTTTCATCATACATAAAAGGAATAAGTTTATGCTTTATCATCATCTCTTTTGCCGAATCACTCGCTTGCTCTATCATCTTCCTTATAGATTCGATCCGTTCTTCAGGAATTTCTTCGGGTTTTGTTTCCAGCTCGCGAAAAGCATATAGAATAGCTACTTCCCTGAATATCCTGTCGTGTTCAAAATTAAAATCCTGAACAAGTATTTGGGCAAGATTTCTTTTTATCTTATTCTTATCATTTGCTTTGGCAACTAATGCTTTTTCTAGAATAGTCGAATCGATTATTCCTTTTTTAAATAGGAGATAACCAATTTTATCGGTCATTTCAAGATTTGTGTCAATCATCCGATATTTTTCTCCACTTCAATAGTGGTGCTGCTCACACCCGGACTTTTGGGTCTTACAGTTGCTGTCTCGGCTGATACTAAGGTTAGTGCAATCATAACGACCATTATTACCATAGCAATTACAACCTGGATAATTTCAATCACGTTCTTTAAGCGATAGACTGTTTCGCTTTCATAATAATTAGCCAACATTAAAGCGGTGTTTTTAATTGTTCCGGATTCTTCACCAGAATGAAATCTAGATTCTGCTGTCTCGGTAAACACCCCGCTCGCCTCGAATGCTTCTGTCATTCCAACCCCCTTTTGAAGCATCAGGGGTATGGCTGTTTGTTTTATTCTGCTCTCAAAATATGTGTTGCCTGCTGCTTCTGCGGCTATTCTTATAGGCTCTATACTTTCAGCTGAGCCATGATAAAGAGTATAAAATACACGACAGAAAACCTCGATAAGTGTTTTATGAATAAGAGAGCCAATAACAGGTAACTTCATCATATACTGATCAAATAATAACCTGCCTTTTGTTGTTCTTATGTAAAATGCCATAGCGATGGGTGGTATGAACATTACGGCTGAAATAAGTAAGGGATTTCCGATTAAAAAATCACTAATCGTAAGTGTAGCTGCGGTCATTGGTGGAAGTTCAATACCGAACCTAATAAAAAGTTTTGCAGTTTCCGGAAAGATGTATCCAACATAAAATAAAACTGCAAGGAATAAAACAAACATTGTTACCGCCGGTGTTATTAATGCACTGCGCAAACTTTTCCTGAACTCCTGCCTTCTTTCGAGGAACTTTGCTGTGGCGAGATAAATCTCAGCCATGTTTCCGCTTTTGGAAGCAAGACCGAGCATATAAGCGGTAAACTTGCCAAAAATTCCCTGGTATTTTAGAAAGGTGGCTTCACTGTCTGCACCTTTTTTCAAATCATTATTAATTTCTTTTAAAGTACTTTTTAAAGCGGGATTTGGTGTGTCATTAATAAGAAGAGTTAAGACTTCGCTGTAAGCTAATTTTTGTTCAAGTAGTTCGGCGCTTATTTTTACAAAAGTTACAATCTCAGCGGTTGGGGGTTTCCTCTGAAAATCCAGAAGTTTCTTATTTACTGATAAAACTTTATATCCCAACCGGCTAAGAGCATCGTTTACTTCCCCTTTACTAAACGCTTTTTGCTCACCTCTTATCGGTTTTTCATCGCCTTTTCTAACTCTATAAAGGTAAGTAGATTTTTTCTGAACTGTATTTATCTTAAGTTTATTCTTTTCTGCTAACCTCTGTATTTTCTTTTTTCCATCTGAAACAGAAACCGCAGACATAGTACCTGAAATGTTTTGACCATTAAGTCGTTGTGCAGTAAATTTGAACTCAACCATCTTTTTCTCTTTAATTATTAAACTTCGTTACTCCATATCAAATATAG
>JBATTD010000225.1:0-5717 GCA_049670345.1 Ignavibacteriaceae bacterium | reverse complement strand
GTATGATGTGGCAATACCAGTGTTTCTAAATCCCGATTACTCCTTTGAATTATTAGAACTGCAAATGCAAAAAACCTTTTCAGTATATGGTGTTAATCATTTAATGGCTAATATTATGGATAGCCATGACAAAATTAGATACATGGCTTATGCAGATGGTGACCTGGAAATAAACAGCAATAAGGCAAAAGAACTGGGATGGACTGATCCGCCACAAGTTGATCATCCATCAAGTTATAAAAAACTGCAGCTTCATATGGCTTATCTATTAACTATACCAGGTGTCCCGATAATTTATTACGGTGACGAAATAGGGATGACAGGTGCTGCAGACCCTGATAACAGGAGAATGATGCGCTTTGGAAATGATCTTAATAGCTACGAAAAAGAAAATTTAATAGAGATCAGTCAAATCACTCATTTAAGGAAAAATCACTCTGCACTTAGACAAGGAGATTTTTTTACACTACTCGCGAATGAAAATTGTTATGCATTTATAAGATCAGATATGAATGAGAGAGTATTGGTTGTTTTAAATAAAAGTGACGAGAAGCAGAAGGTTCAATTAAATATTCCACAGATGTATAATTTAACCGAAGCAGTAGATTTGTCAGAAGGGATTACTTACAGAATTATTAATGATGAAATCATACTTGATGTACCGGCAATTGGTTGGAAAATATTTAAACTCAATTGATAAGCAAAAAGTTTTCTGTCATTCCGGAATTCCGATTCATCGGAATATCCGGAATCTTATTTAGATTCCCACTTTTCCCAATAAATAGGGATTTACTCATCGATTATTTATTACTTTTTCTTCAAAACAATTCCTGTTGAAGGATCAAGATTAACTTTGGAATTAATACTTCCCAGCGATTCTGTTCCAGCATTTTCAGAATTTACCATTTCTATCCACTCTCCATCAGGAAGCAAAAACTCTTCACTTAGTTTTGTATTGGCATTTAATATTACAATAAAGGTATCATCCTTGTATTGAATCAAATAACCTATTGCAAAAAGATTATCCTTTACTTCAAGAAATTTGACTTGGTCATACTCAGCTCTGCGAAATGCTTCATACTTTTTTCTAAGTTTTATTAACCCTTTATAATAATTAAGCAGCTCTTTATTAATACTTGCGTGTTCATAATTAATATAATTTGTTTCGTTATCCTTATCATAACTATTATGATCTATCATACCGTGATGAGGATCGATGATACCGGTATCTTTAGCAATTACTTTACTACGTGCAAATTCCTGACCTTCTGATATCATCGTTATTCCGCGCGAAGTAAACAGAAATAAAGCACCAAGTTTGTTTAATTTTAACTGCGTCTCCGTTAGTTCAACATTTTTGTTCAAATCATCTATTAACTTGTCATTATCAATATCGCCCAGACCCAATCTGATAAAATCCCCCAGAGTGTAACCATCATGTGCCTCGAGATAATTTACAGAATGTTCCGCCGACTGAAAAAGGCCTTGTTTATCTTTGATTAGTGTTCCATTCACATAGCTTTTGATTCTATCGGGATTATTATTACCATACCACTTCCCAAATATCCATCCATGTCCATCAAATGGATTCTCCCCTTTAATACCGTTTCTAATCTGGTCATTCCATGCTCCCCATCCTCTCTCAGAGAATCCGGTAGGATCGTACCCTCCTCCCCAGGGTTCACAAACAAAAATTACATCCGGATTAATTTTTTGTGCTTCGTGAATTATTTCTTCAATTGTCTCCCAGTCAATTAACTTCCCAAGGTCAAACCTAAATCCGTCAATGTGATATTCTTTCATCCAGTACAAAATACTTTCAATGATTAATCTTCTTGCCATGGGTTGTTCGGTTTTAAAATCATTTCCACAATAACTTTCAGCAATATAGTCTCCATCTTCATCCAACCGGAAATAATACTGCTTATCAATCTCTTTAAAATTTCCAAGCTCATACTCTGAAATGTGATTGTAAACCACATCCATTATTACGGCTATCCCTTCTTTGTGAAATGCTTTAACCATATCTTTAAAATCGTTCACTGCACTTGCATCCTTGCCACTCCAGCTGTTAAACTCAATTTCTCTTACGTTCTCGCTGTAGTAGGCTTCCGGGGCGAAGTAAGCTGCTGTCATATATCCCCAATGATTGCGCTCATAGGGATTCCATGTGTTAAACTTTCCTTGCAACGAATCATTGAAAGGAATTTCAATATTTGCGAATTCCTGTGCAGGTAATAACTCAATTGCATTAATACCAAGATCTTTCAAATAAGATATCCCTCCTGCTTTACCTTTTTCTATTAATCCCTTATAAGTACCTCTTTGTTTCACTCCCGACGAGGGGTGCTCGGTCATATCACGAATATGCATTTCGTAAATGATTAAATCTCCCCAATCCATTTTAATCCATTCATCTCCTTCCCAATTGTAATCATCTTCCTTTATTACAATTGCCCTGCGGGGATTAAAGTAAGTGTTGAAAGTTGTTACTGCCTTTGCATAGGGATCAAGGGAAAGAATATCTTCAATCGCTGGATTATCAGAATTTTTTACTCTATAACCGTAGAAGGAGCCATATAACTCTCCATCCACCGCTGTTTCCCAAACACCATTTTCATCTTTTATCATCTCAAATTCATTACCGTGGGTTTGATCAGGTTGCTCAAATATTACAACCATAACATTTTCGGCAGAAGGAGCAAACAATCTGAAAATAGTTTTACCATCCTGTGCAAATGAACCAAGTTTTTTATCTGAATAAAGATGGTCATATTTTTCCTGCTTATAAAGCGAGTCATCTAAAACTTTAGAATGTATATTTGTAAGTAAAGGTAAACTCCCCATCAATATAAATGTTAATGCAAATAGGAAATTTCTAAATCTCTGGTTTTTCATTTTTGTTCATTAGATATTAAAATAATTTTACTTCCTTTTATGCTCAATAATACGTTGTGAGAAACACAATTAAAAAGAATCAATTCTATTTCAAGTTTTCTTTTTTTACATTCATTATTTTACTTACTGATCTTAAGGCTGATAGCCAATCCTCCACCCGCAGCCAATTGGAATGATCGTTCAATATCATTTGTGATTATTGTATTCTCAATTTCATAGCTTGTTGGATTATCATTCCAGTGGGCATATACCCCATCTTTGTAAATAGTAGCTTCGTATTCTTTTGTTGGATCAAGAAAATCAAAACTAATCGAAATATTTCTTTTTTCTTCATCTGTAATACTTCCCAAAAACCAATTACCGGTTTCTTTTTCCTGCCTGGCAATTGTTACAAAATCTCCAACTTCACCATTCAATGCAATTGTCTTTTCCCAATCAACACCAACGTCTCTTATAAATTGAAATGCATTATTTCCTTCATAATTCTCGGGTAAATCACATACCATCTGGATAGGGCTGTAAATAACAACATACAGGGCCAACTGGTGCACTAGTGTTGTATTGATTTGATTGTTTTCTTTTTCTTTCAGAGTTAGATCAAATACCCCCGGTGTAAAATCTATCGGTCCGGCTAACATTCTTGTAAATGCAACAATAGACAAATGCTCGGGTGGATTTCCACCGTCACTCGCCCAGGCATTGAATTCTTGCCCTCGCAACCCTTCTCTTGAAATAGCATTTGGATACGTCCTTCTGATACCTGTTGCTTTTATCGGTTCATGAGCATTGATTGCTACTTTGTACTTTACCCCGGTTTCAAGTACTCTCCTGTAATGATTAACCATCCATTGCCCGTGGTGATACTCTCCCTCTGGAATGATTTTTCCTACATACCCTGTTTTTACACTGTGTAACCCCAAATGTTTCATTAAGGAGAATGCAGTATCAAGTTGTTTTTCGTAAGTTCTTGGAGCAGATGAAGTCTCGTGGTGCATAATAATCTCTACTCCCTTTTCTCTAGCATATCTTACTACTTCTTCAATATCATAATCAGGATAAGGAGTGATGAAATCAAACTTTCCTTCTCGGTCATCAGATCCAAGATAATAGTCCCATCCGGTATTCCAGCCTTCAAGCAGCACACCTGTAATGTTATTAGCTGCCGCAAAGTCAATATATTTTTTAGCATTTTCAGTTGTTGCACCATGCTTTCCGCTGGTAAAATCCCAGCTTGATTTACCAATGTGCATTTCCCACCAAATCCCCACATATTTTTTAGGTTTGAACCAAGTTATATTTTCTAATCGATTAGGTTCATTTAGATTCACAATTAAATTTGATGCTATTAGTTCTTTTGCGGTTTCGGTTATTTGAATGGTACGCCACGGTGTTGTAAACGGAAGTGCCCGCTTTACTTTGTAGCCTAGACGATCAGAACCCACTAATCCACTAACCATCGCCAGATTTTCCGTATCAACTTTGAGAGTCATACCTGCATAATCAGTGAGATTGGCTTCGTGAAAACTTAAATGTAAACCATCTTTTGTACGCATTGTAACCGGTGTATTAACTGCATTTTCCGGTATATAGGTTTGAGCCAAATTAGGGTGGTTACGTTTAGTAAGAGCATCAATATCAGAAAATTTAGTTGTATTATATAAATGTTCATAGATGTCCCAATCTCCAGGTATCCACCAGCAAGTGTGGTCTCCAGTTAAATTAAAATGCGTGTTTTCATCTATAATAATAACGCTGTCAACACCATTTTGCTCAGGAAATTCATATCGAAATCCAATGCCATCGTTATAGGCTCTGAAATAAATATTTAATTTTCGGTTTGGAGCTTGTTCCTCCTCAAGTTTTATTACCAATCCATTGTAATGATTATTAACAATTCGCTGTTCACCCCAGGGCATTTCCCAGTCCTCATTGACTGCATCTGTTTCAGAACCAATTATTCTGAATCCTTTTCCCATTGATGGCTGGTATTTAAAGTCAAACCCCATTATTGAAGTATCAATTGCTATAATACCTTTATGATTTACCAAATAATTTGGAGAGCCGTCAATTTTAAGAAAAAACTCTACAGAAATATTTTTTGAAGGAGAGGAAACAACATAGGCTGTTTTATAGGGGTTGCCGCACCCCACGATCAACATTAAAATTAATCCAAATAAGTAAAGATTCATTAATTTATTCATCATTATATAATTTTTTTCAAATTGTATAAAACTATAATAAGCAAAATTCTTTAGTGTGGATTGATCTATTAATTATAATAAAGAAATATAAGCTTATATTATTTTTTTTATTCCTCAAAAACCCACCAATTAGTTGAATATCTATTTTTTCTCAATCGCGGATTTATAAACGAGAATAGGTGTATAAATATTTGTCAACAATAAAGAATTGATTGTTAAAAAACATAAAATTAGAAAATATATCTATGTTAGTAAATCCTTTTAAGAATATTATTGAAATAAAGAATTATTACAGAAAGGAATTAACTGCTCTTCTGTTTAATTGTCATAATAAAAAGTTATCGGCAATCCATAGGAGGACGATATGAAAACCACAATAAGAACCGGTTTACCATTAACTATACTTGCAATAGTCTTTGCTATTGCACTTACTTATGCATCAGTTGAACTGCCGGCATTACTTAATTCATTTTTGCATAGCATAATTGATTTTCCAAGTTACGATTCCAGTCATGAAATTTATAGAAACGAAACAACTTCATTCATGGATTCATATTACATCAGAATTATCGGTTATATCTGTCTTACCATAATAGTTGTATTGATCATTGTAGGTTT
>JBATTD010000224.1:0-2006 GCA_049670345.1 Ignavibacteriaceae bacterium | reverse complement strand
GCGCTTTAATTATAAATGGTTCATTCCATCTAAATCATGCAATAGTAACATCTTTAGATAGATAAACATCCTGAATATGATTAAGAAGTTTTACTCCTTCCTCCATCGGTCTTTGGAATGCTTTCCTGCCGGAAATTAATCCCATACCACCTGCACGTTTATTAATGATTGCTGTTTTTACAGCATCAGCAAAGTCATTGTCGCCAGAGGCACCGCCGCTGTTTATCAATCCAGACCTTCCCATATAATTATTTATTACCTGGTAGCGGGTCAGGTCAATTTGGTTATCGGATGAAAGTTCGGAATAAACTTTCTTGTGTGTCTTCCCGAATTTAATCGCTTCAAAACCACCGTTATTAGTAGGCAGTTTTTGCTTAATAATATCTGCTTCAATTGTAACTCCGAGATGGTTTGCCTGACCAGTAAGATCGGCAGCATTATGATAATCTTTATCAGTTTTGAAATCAGAATTTCTTAAGTAGCACCATAGTACAGTAGCCATACCCATTTCGTGAGCATACTGGAATGCTTCGCTAACTTCAATAATTTGGCGGTTGCTTTCATCCGATCCAAAATAAATAGTAGCACCTACTGCAGCAGCACCCATATCAAAAGCTTGTTCAACTCCGGCAAACATTATCTGATCATATTTATTCGGATAGGTTAACAACTCATTGTGGTTTAATTTAAGAATGAACGGGATTCTATAAGCATATTTTCTTGCAGTCATTCCAAGAACACCCAAGGTAGAAGCAACAGCATTGCACCCTCCCTCAATTGCAAGTTTTACTATATTTTCCGGATCGAAGTAAATAGGATTCGGAGCAAATGAAGCACCGGCAGTATGTTCGATTCCCTGGTCGACAGGAAGTATGGATACATATCCCGTACCTGCTAATCTTCCGCTATTAAGTATCCAGTTAAGATTTTTTAATACGTTTATGCTTCTATCAGATTGAATATGTACTCTATCAATAAAATCTGGTCCAGGCAAATTTAATTGCTCTTTAGGAAATTTGGCTTTGTAATTAAGGAGAGAATCTGCTTCGTCTCCCAAAAGTTCTTTTATCTTATCTAACATTTTTTCCTCCCATATATGGTTGGTTTGATATTGTTAATTCATATTATTAATTATTTAGCCCGATTAAAATAAGCTTTAGTAATTTCTCATTCAATTGTTAATGGGATTAAGAATATTATTTTCCTGCTGCTTCGAGCTGATCGAATATCTTAACGGCGTGATCTCTCGAATTTTCGATGAACAATTTACCTGTTGTCATTTCACCACAAACCACACCTGCAAGATAAATCCCTCTTATATTTGTTTCGTAAGTTTTTTCATTATAAAAGGGGATCAAATTTTCATCATCAGATATTTTAATTCCAATTTTCTTAAGAAAATCATAATTGGGGTGATAACCTGTCATTGCAAAAACAAAATCATTTTCCACAGTAATTTTGCCAGCAGGTGTTTTTATATCAACATTGTCGTCTCTTATCTCCGTCAACCCAGAGTTAAAATATGCTTTTATGCTTCCTTCGTTAATTCTGTTTTCGATATCGGGTCTAACCCAATACTTCACGCCATCTTTAAGTTTGTCCTCTCTTATTACCATCGTTACTTCTGAACCTCTTCTGTAAGCTTCCAACGCAACATCAACAGCCGAGTTACCTGCACCAACAATTATAAGTTTTAGATATGCGTAGGGATGTGCCTCATCAAAATAATGTTTTACTTTTGGTTTATCTTCACCTGGAATGTTGAGCAGATTCGGTTCATCGTAAAACCCTGTTGCTGCGATAATATTTTTTGCTTTGTATTCTGCTTTACTCGTTTTAACAATAAATGTATCATCATTTTTTAATATGTTAAGTACTTCTTCGTAGGTATGAATATTAAGTTTCCAGGTCTCAGCCGTACGCCTATAATATTCCAATGATTCCCTTCGTGTGGGTTTATCACCATGCGATACAAAAGGTATTTCACCAATCTCTAATCTTTCGGA
>JBATTD010000223.1:0-1674 GCA_049670345.1 Ignavibacteriaceae bacterium | reverse complement strand
GTTTATATTATAACATCTTTGCTTCTATTCAATAACCAGTTACGAAAGAATATTGCGGGAGGTTTTATGATAAAAAAGTTGACAGTTAAACCGTTAGTTCAAATTGTTTTCATTTTTCTTTTTATCCCCTTACTATTTACATCATTGTCCAAAGCACAATCTAATGGTATAGATGATGGGGGAAAAAAATCCACTAAATTCGACAACCAGATCTTCCTTGCAATATCAAATGCAAATAGTTCTCTCGGTGAATTAGACTTCAATAATAGAAGTGGAATGAGTCTGGCGATTGATTATAACAAATTCAAGCTAAATCAAAAACTATTTGTTACACAGAATTCATTTGATGACGATTATGTTCCACACGAAGCCACTAAACACTTCTGGCTTGCTGTTGGAGAACTTGCAATTGTTGAATTTATACCCTGGGCAGCTGCTAAATGGGTACGCGATTGGGAACATCCTGAAGACAATTGGGCAAATGTAACTGCTGATAGCTGGTGGAACAATATTAGCAAAGGCTGGGAATATGACGGGGATGCATTTTTAACAAATTACTTCGCACACCCTTATCATGGTTCTTTATACTTCAATACCGGAAGGTCTAATGGGTATTCTTTTTGGGAATCTACAGCCTGGGCTGCAGTGGGTAGCGGTCTGTGGGAATACTTCGGTGAAACATTCCGACCAGCTTTTAATGATTGGATTAATACAACCGTAAATGGAATTACATTAGGTGAAGTACTGCACAGATTATCCGTTGTAGTGACAGATAATACGGCAACAGGTTCCAGAAGAGTATGGCTGGAAATTGGCGGTGCATTGATTAACCCGATGAGAGGTTTTAACAGATTGATTTCGGGTGAAACCGCAAGAGTGTATCCAAATCCGCAAGATAGAAAACCTGACGATTTCATATTCAAGTTTCAAGCTGGTGCAAGACGAATCGATAAAAAAGGCAAAGGGGATCAGATTGCAACACGAGGAGAAACCGAAGGAATATTTTCTGTTGATTTTTTGTATGGCAATATAATTAAGGATGATCTTATGAAGCCCTTCTCCTCATTCCAACTTGACGCTTCCATCTCTACACAAACGCCTCATCTTACAAGACTCTCTGGAAGAGGTAATCTCTTCGGTTGGGAGTTAAAGAAAAATAGAAAGACACAACATAGATTTGTATCTACACTTAATTATAATTATTTGGACAATCCCGGTTTTACATACGGTGGAACTTCGACTGTTCAACAGATAATTTCAAGGTTTGCAATCGGAGAAAAAACAAACATTGTTACCAATGCTGGTGCAGAGTTTATTCTTATGGGTGCAACACCAACAGATTTTTTTGAGCATGTGGAAGGAAGAAATTATGATTTCGGTCCCGGTGTTGGTATAAATCTTTCCGCTGTTATTAGAAGTGGAGCCTGGAATGTTGTAAGACTGCTTTACACTTCGAAATGGATATGGACACAGAGTGAGCCTGCTGACTCCAAACACCATTTGCATTTGGTTTTACTGGATGGCGGGTATCCTATTACTAATTATATTTTTGTTGGACTTGGTGCAGGAGTATATTGGAGAAACAGCGCGTATAATTATCCATCAGAAGTTGCTGATCTAATTGATGGATATCAAGCGGATGTTCAAACTGCTAACCCGTTTGTTATGTTATTC
>JBATTD010000222.1:0-2015 GCA_049670345.1 Ignavibacteriaceae bacterium | reverse complement strand
TCAAGTTATGCCGGTGAAATTAAAAAATCTATTTTCACAGTGCTTAATTACCTTTTACCTTTAAAAAAAGTTATGTCTATGCATTGTTCTGCTAATGTTGGTGCGGCGGGTGGTGCTGCTTTATTCTTTGGTCTTTCAGGAACAGGAAAAACAACATTATCTGCAGATCCCAGCAGAAAATTAATTGGTGATGATGAGCACGGGTGGAGCGATGACGGAGTTTTCAACTTTGAAGGCGGATGTTACGCTAAAGTAATCAAATTATCTGAAGAAGCAGAACCGGATATTTATGAATGCACACGAAAGTTTGGAACCATTTTAGAGAACGTACAAATAGATGCCCACACAAGAAGGTTAGATTTAGATGATGATACCTTCACGGAAAATACACGCGCGGCATATCCGCTTACCCATATTCCTAACATTGTACCTGAAGGGATGGCCGGACATCCACAAAACATTATAATGTTAACAGCAGATGCTTTTGGAGTCTTACCTCCAATCTCAAAACTCACCATCGAACAGGCGATGTATCATTTTATTTCCGGGTATACTGCAAAAGTTGCCGGAACTGAAAAGGGAGTTACAGAACCCAAAGCAACTTTTAGCACTTGTTTTGGTGCGCCGTTTATGGTTCATCATCCTTCGGTTTATGCAGAATTGCTTGGTGAGAAAATTAAAAAACACAATGTAAAGTGCTGGCTTGTTAACACAGGATGGAGCGGTGGACCTTATGGAGTTGGCAGCAGGATGAAGATACAATATACACGTGCGATGCTTAATGCAGCACTTACAGGTAAGTTAGATGATGTTGAATTTGTTAAAGATCCATTCTTCAATTTAAATGTTCCTGTGTCCTGCGAAGGAGTGCCTGCTGAAGTGCTCAATCCGAGAACCACGTGGAAAGATAAAAATGCGTATGATGAGACTGCCAAAAAATTAGCAAAGATGTTTATTGCAAACTTCAAAGAATATGAGGAAGGAACTGCCAAAGAGATAATTGCTGCAGGACCAAAGTTGTAAATTTTAGAGGAGGCTTTCTCAAAAGTCCTGATTTTTTTGTCATTCCCGTGCAAACGGGAATCCAAAAGAATTAAAATAATAAAGATTCCCACTTTCTTCCGAAGGAATGCCCTCGGCAGTGGGAATGACAATCAGGTAATATTTGATTTCGAGACAATCTCATATCTAAAACGAAAATTTTATTTGAGGAGGAATAATTTGTGGTGCAAAATCTGTTGATTAATTTGCATCAACAACTGCTATTGCAGTCATATTAATTATATCCTCTACCGTTGCACCTCTCTGTAAAACGTGAATAGGTTTTCTCATGCCCATCAGGATTGGACCAATTACTGTTGCCTGCCCGATTCTTGCCATTAATTTATAAGCAATATTGCCGGAATTTAAATCAGGGAATATTAATATGTTGGCTCTGCCTTTTAAATCACTGAACGGAAATTCATCTTTTACTATTTCAGGAACAACCGCTGTATCCAATTGCATCTCCCCATCAATAATCAGATCCGGTCGTATTGATTTTAAAATTTTAACGGCATCTCTAACTTTATTTGATTCAGGATGAGGGGAGCTTCCGAAATTACTAAACGAAAGCATCGCTATCCGGGGTTCGATATTAAATTCTTTTACAGTATCTGCTGCAGAAAGAGTTATATCAACCAGTTGTTCTGTTGTAGGATTAATATTTACAGTAGTATCAGCAAAGAAATACACATCTTTTTTTGCAACAATTATATATAAACCGGATACCACTTTTATTCCTTCTTTTACACCTATACATTGAAGTGCCGGACGTATTGTGTTCGGATAGCTTGTTGTTAAACCACTGATGAGAGCTTCGGCGTCACCAATTTCTACCATCATAGAACCAAAATAATTTGGCTTAGTCATTAATCTATTTGCCTCTCCAAGAGCTGCACCCTTCCTCTGGCGTTTATTGAAACACGCCTCAGCATATTTACCTGATTGATCACTTTGTGCAGGATCAATTATTT
>JBATTD010000221.1:0-6889 GCA_049670345.1 Ignavibacteriaceae bacterium | reverse complement strand
TTATAATCATTCCCGTGTGTGTAAATGGTTTTTCATGCACGTTTCATCAGATAAAAAAGCCGCTTAAAAAAGCGGCAACTAAAGTTAACTTAAGATTTTTTTGATTTAATTCGCGCTGCTTTTCCTGAAAGACCTCTGAGGTAAAAGAGTTTTGCTCTTCTAACATCACCTTGTTTAAGCAGTTCAATCTTAGCAATTTTAGGTGAGTTTAAACGAAATATTCTTTCTACTCCCACTCCGCTTGAAATTTTCCGTACAGTGAAAGTTCTGTTAATACCCGCACCACGAATGCTAATAACATCACCTTCAAATGCCTGGATTCTTTCCTTATCACCTTCTATTACTCTAACATGCACCTTAATATGATCTCCTCCACGAAACTGGGGTAAATCATTATTAATCTGCTCCGGCACTATTTTATTTAAATCAACCATTTTTATCCTCGCTAATTATTATACTCTTTCCATTTTTCAGTTAATATTTTTGATTGTTCTTCTTTCCACTTATTAATTTCTTTTTCATTTCCCGAGAGCAGAATGTCAGGAACTTTCATTCCCCTGTACTCCGCAGGTCTTGTATAATATTGTGTTTCTACAATATTACCATCCTGAAACGAATCTTGTAATGCTGCCTCGCTATCGTTCAAAACTCCAGGTATCACTCTTACCACAGCATCAACAATTATAAGAGCAGGTAGTTCGCCGCCGGTTAACACAAAATTACCTATAGATATTTCATCGGTTGCAAAATATTCTCTTACTCTATCATCAATCTCTTTATAATGCCCGGCAATAATAATAATGTTTCCCGCGAGTGAGAATCTGTTTGCTGCTTTCTGCTCAAAGATCTTACCTTTAGGAGTAGTAAATATGATGTGTTCATATTTGCGTTCACTTTGCAGCTTTTCAATACATTCAAAAAACGGTTCAGGTTTTAAGATCATCCCCGGTCCGCCTCCAAAAGGTTTATCATCAATCTGTTTATGCTTATCGTGTGTATAATCACGCAGATTATGAACGTTAATCTCAACCTTACGTTTTACCTGGGCTCTGCTAATCATACTCGTATTTAAGGGACTGACAAGCAAATCCGGAACAGCGGTTATAATATCAATCCTCATCATCGTAAGCAATTTCCTTTTTCAAAATCAATATCTTTTTCTCAGGATCGAATTCTTCAATAAATTCAAGAACTAAAGGAAGAAGTAATTCTTTGTCATTATCATTTTTGACAACAATTACATCATTTGCGGGGGCAGTAAATACATCCGTAATTACTCCGATTTCTGCACCACCCTGAAAAACCTTACTTCCAATTAAATTGTTAAAGGAAAAAGTGTTTTCAGGTAAATTTTCAAAATCATCTTTTGCAACAAATAAATCTCTTCCAATAAAAACTCCGGCATCTCTTTCGTCATTAAAATTTTTAAATTTCAAAGCGAAAGCATTCCCGACATGTTTTACTTCATCAACGTAAAAAATTTTTTTGTCTCCCCAAAAATCGATGAACACTTTATCCAATTCATTCAAATATTCAAAGAAATTAGGAAACAATTCTATTTTAACAAAACCGTTCCTTCCAAAAAGAGAAGTTACTTTTGCAATAAAAAAGTAATCCTTCACAAACGCCTTTGAACTATTTTATTAGTCCAGGATTTCAAGCATTGCGCGTTTTCCGTCTTTAGCTGCAATAGCAGTAAGTAAAGTACGCATTGCCTGAGCAGTTTTTCCCTGCTTTCCAATCACTTTACCAACGTCATCAGATTGAACCTTGAGGGAAAGTATTACTTTATTATCCTCCGATTCTTTTTCATCCACATTCACCTGGTCAGGGCTATCAACGAGATGTTTAGCGATGAATTCAATGAACTCTTTCATTAAACGCAGCCTCCTATATTAGAACTGGGAGCTATTTAGAATTTTATGTACAAAAGAAAATTAAGCAAATAAAAAAAGTAATTTATTCCTTTTCTTTTTCTGCCTCTTTTTCATCAGAAGTAGCACCCTTAACTTCTGCCGTACCCTCATCGATATTCTCTTCCTTCCCGGGAGTTTCTTCGGCTTTATCTTCAACCAGCTCTTCTGTAGCTACAGAATCTTTGGATTCTTCTACTGTAGTTTCATCAATCTTCTCTTCCTTATTGGGAATTTCTTTAGCTTTATCTGCGACCGGCTCTTCGGTAGCAACAGAATCTTTGGATTCTTCTCCTTTAGCTTTTGCTTTTCTTGAAATCTTTTTCTTCTTAGCTTTAGAAGTGGCACTTGCTTCTTTAAGTTTTTGCCATTCAGCAAGTTCGGATTCTATTTTTTCCGCGTCCAATCCACGTTTTACTAAATCATTCTTTAATATAATACCTTTCTCACGTAAAAGACTTTTAACCGTATTTGTCGGCTGAGCACCGTTGCTTAACCAATAAAGTATCCGGTCTTCCTTAACATCAACGGTGTGCGGTTTTGTTAATGGGTTATAAAGCCCTAAAGCTTCCAAAAACTTGCCGTCACGCGGCGACCTTGCATCAGCAACAACAATTTTATAGATCGGCTGCTTCTTTTTGCCCATCCTTCTTAATCTTAACTTTACTGCCAAATTATTTTTCCTCCAACTATTATCATTTTATCAGTTGAATTTAATATTCTGAAAAGATGATTTATCAAAGCCACGTTTTGAAAAACGATTCATCATCTTTTTCATTTCATTAAATTGTTTAATTAATTTATTTACATCCTGTATAGAAGTACCGCTGCCTCTGGCAATTCTTTTTCTGCGGTTTCCGTTCAGGACTTTTGGATTCTGCCGCTCTTGATTAGTCATCGAGTTGATAACAGCTTCAACTTTTACAAGAGCATTATCATCTATCCTTGCATTTTTCAACCGCGAACTAATGCCGGGAATCATTCCTAAGAGCGATGACAAAGAACCCATATTCTTAATAGCTTTAATTTGCTTAAGAAAATCATCAAAATCAAATTTATTTTTCCTAAAATTTTCCTCGAGTTCCTCGGCTTCGGACAAATTGAAGCTTTCTTGAGCTTTTTCAACAAGAGAAATTACGTCTCCTTTACCCAAAATACGGGAAGCAAGCCGGTCAGGATAAAATATTTCTATCGCGTCCAGCTTTTCACCGTTGCTGCTGAATTTTATGGGCTTTCCGACAACCGATCTTATCGATAAGGCGGCACCACCACGTGCATCGCCATCAAGTTTAGTAAGAACAATTCCATCAAAATTTACTGTTTCGTTAAATGCCTTTGCCGAATTTACAGCATCCTGTCCGGTCATTGAATCAACAACAAATAAAGTTTCTGTCGGATTAACTAATTCCTTAATAGTTGAAACTTCGTTCATCATATATTCATCAACATGCAAACGTCCGGCAGTATCAATGATCACAGTATCTAAATTATTCTCTTTAGCGTAAATTAAAGAATCTTTCGCAACTTTCACTGCATCAGGCTCTTCTAAAGAGAACACTTTTATTTCCGCCTGATTTCCCAAAAGTTTTAACTGCTCAATCGCCGCGGGACGATAAATATCTGCAGCAGCAAGTAAAACTTTTCTGCCATTTTCTTTCAGGCGTTTTGCAAGCTTCGCGGAAAAAGTTGTTTTACCAGAGCCCTGCAATCCTACTACAAGAATTGTTGTAATTCCCGAAGCATTGATTTTAAGCTCTTGTCTATCACCACCTAATAACTGAGTAAGTTCATCATTGATGATCTTGGTTATCAATTGACCGGGTGAGATTGAAGCTATAACTTTTTCGCCGAGAGCACTAACCGAAACTTTCTCAATAAACTCTTTGGCTACCTTATAGTTTACATCAGCATCTAAAAGAACACGTCTTATTTCTCTTAAAGTATCAGAGATGTTTTTCTCTGTAAGCTTGCCCTGCCCTCTAACTTTCTTAAGGGCAGTTTCTAATTTAAGAGATAAATCTTCAAACATCCGCAGTAAACCTACGAAAGATTTTAATTATTAAAATCATTTTAATACTGCTAATTGGCTTTTAAGGCATTTGCGCCAGAGACAATTTCCAGAATCTCTTTTGTAATTGCAGCTTGTCTCTCCTTATTATAAGTAAGATTGAGAGACTTAATCATCTCATCGGCATTTGTAGTAGCATTATCCATCGCAGTCATTCTGGCACTCAATTCTGCTGCATTCGATTCTAAAAGTGCTCTCCAAAGCTGGGCTTTCAAATGTTTAGGAATAACATACTTAAATATGTACGCCCGGTCGGGTTCGTAAATATAATTAGTATCGTCTTTATATTTTTCCTCCGAACCGCTTTCGGTTGTGATTGGAAGCAGTTGTTTTGTTTCCAATTTCTGATTGATTATTGAAACAAAGGAATTATAAATTAATACGACTTTGTCAATAGCTTCATCAAGAAATTTCGGCACGATAGTATTATAAATATTAAGAGCTGAGTTATATTCTAACGACGAAAATATTCCTGAATCGGCACCGATAATTTCATAGTCTCTTTTTCTGAAATAGTCCTGGCCTTTTTTGCCTGCACAAAAAAGCTGTGAGTTAATATTTTCAGTTTTCAGCTCTTCGCTAATATATCTTTCAGTTTCTTTAATTATATTCTGATTAAATGAACCGCAAAGTCCTCTATCAGCGGTAACAACAACAATGGCTACATTTTTAACTTCTCTTTGTGTAAAAAAAGGGTTAGAAGATAAGTCATCCTCAGCAGGTAGTTTTGAAATAATCGAAGCGATCTTATCGGTGTAAGGTCGTGCATTCAATATGTTTGTTTGAGCTTTTCTCAACTTTGCTGCAGCAATCATTTTCATTGCTTTAGTAATTTTTTGAGTATTTTTTACTCCAACTATTCTTCTTTTTATGTCGCGTAATGTTGCCATCTAATAAACTAATTTACACACTCTTTTTAAAAACATTTAGAAATTCTTCGGCAGCTTTTTTCATCTTTGCTTCAGTTTCTTCACTAAGAGCTTTTTCTTTCTTAATGGTCTCAAAAATATCGTTGTATTTAACTTCAACAAATTCAAGAACTTCTTTTTCAAATCTTTTAATATCTATAATTGGAATATCATTCATATATTCGTTAGTGCCAAGGTAAACACTTACAACCTGTCTTTCGATACCCACCGGTTGGTACTGTCCTTGTTTTAGAAGCTCGACAAGTCTTTCGCCTTTTGACAAAGTTCTCTGAGTAGATTTATCGAGATCGGAACCAAATTTTGCAAATGCTTCTAGCTCTCTGTATTGTGCAAGATCGAGTTTGAGAGTACCTGCAACTTTTTTCATTGCTTTAATTTGCGCATTACCACCAACACGCGAAACTGAGATACCAACGTTTATCGCCGGCCGTACACCTGCATTAAAGAGGTTTGATTCAAGATAAATTTGACCATCCGTAATAGAAATAACATTTGTAGGGATATAAGCTGAAACATCACCTTGTTGTGTTTCAATAATGGGAAGCGCTGTTAAACTTCCTCCTCCAAGATCATCACTCAATTTAGAAGATCTTTCGAGTAATCTTGAATGTAAATAAAAGACATCGCCCGGATATGCCTCGCGTCCCGGAGGTCTTCTCAGCAGCAAAGAAAGTTCGCGGTAAGCTGCAGCTTGTTTTGAAAGATCGTCATAAACAACAAGGGCATGTTTACCGTTATCGCGGAAGTATTCCCCTAAAGTTGCACCGGAATATGGAGCAATAAACTGTAAAGGAGCAGGTTCTGAAGCTGATGCTACAACCACAGTGGTGTAATTCATTGCATCTTCTTCCTCAAGTTTTGCAACAACCTGGGCAACAGTTGAACTTTTTTGACCGATAGCAACATAGACACAATAAACAGGTTCAATCCCTAAATCTTTAGCTTCCTTGGTATGAGTATATTTTTGACTGATTATTGTATCAATTGCAACGGCAGTTTTACCGGTTTGGCGGTCACCAATTATCAACTCTCTTTGTCCTCTTCCAATCGGAATCATAGCATCAACAGCAACGATACCAGTTTGTATAGGTTCTTTAACCGGCTGTCGTTGTATAACACCTAAAGCTTTTCTTTCTATCGGAAGATATTGATCGGTTTTAATTGCACCTTTACCATCAATTGGATTCCCAAGTGGGTTTATAACCCTTCCTAACATTTCTTCACCAACTTGCAGTGAAGCAACTCTTTTGGTTCTTTTAACCGTATCGCCTTCTTTAACTAGTGCACTATCACCAAAGAGTACACAGCCAACGCTGTCCTCTTCTAGATTAAGCACCATCCCGATAACATCATTCGGGAATTCAACCAGTTCACTCGCCATTACTTTGCCAAGCCCATAAACACGAGCAATACCATCACCTACCTGCAGGACAGTTCCAACATCATAAATATCTGTTTCACTTTCAAAACCGGAAAGCTGCTTTCTTAATATTGCACTTATTTCGTCTGGTCTAACTTCTGACATAATTTTTTTCCTATAAATTTCTTTTTTTAGTTAAGAGATAAACCGCCTTGAATAAATTCTTTTTTAAGCAGTTCTAACTGATGCTTCATAGAAGCATCATAAACAGTATCACCAACCTGGGCAATAAACCCGCCAATTAAATTATTATCAACTTTAAAATTCATGATTGTTTTTTTATTAAGGATTTTTTCGAATCGTTCCTTCAATATTTCTTTTTGATCATCGTTAAGCTCAAAAGCTGTTTTCACAAAAAGTTCAACTATACCAAGATGCTCGTTCCTTAATTCAACGAATCTCTTTGCTACAGAATAAAGTATTTCTTCTCTTCTTTTTTTGATGATAAAATGAATAAAGTTGAGAGTCTCTTTATCAATCTTTCGGGAAAATATTTCATCTAAAATAGAAATTTTCACCTCTGGTCTTACTACCGGACTTTCAACAACCCGCTGAAGTT
>JBATTD010000220.1:0-1672 GCA_049670345.1 Ignavibacteriaceae bacterium | reverse complement strand
AGTTTTTTTGGTCAGGCAACGGCAGTTTTTAAGTTTTTTGAAGATGAAGGTTTGGGCGAAATTATTTCGAGTCCAAGTATTATTGTAAGAGATAAAAGTAAAGGCAGCATTCAGGTTGGTTCCGATTTTTCTGTAAGAACCAGAGACTTTGCAGGCAATACTGTTGAAAAATTCTTCCCAACAGGAACGATTATAGACGTTACACCATACATTCATAATGAAGAAGGTCTGGATTATGTTTTATTAAATATTCTTGTAGAAAGAAGTTCCTTCTCTCAAAACGAAACTACTACAGAAATTAGAAAGACCAACGCAACTACACAGGTAATAATGCTTGATGGAGAAGAATCCGTATTAGGCGGATTGTTTGTTAATGAAGAAGCAATAGTGCGAAACGGCATTCCGTTTCTTAAAGACCTTCCATGGTGGGTATTTGGTATAAGGTATCTTACAGGAAGTGATGAAACAATTACCAGGAAAAAAGAACTCATTATCTTACTTAAAGCCGAATTAGTTCCTACACTGAAAGAAAGATTCGCTCATCCGGATACAAAAAATGTTATTAAGACTCAAATCGAAAGGGACCGGGAGCGAATTAAATATTATAAGTTAGATGAAATTTCTGATAAGGAATTTAATTAGTCATGGAATCTATTTTAATTGTTGATGATGACGTTAACCTTTGCACGATGCTATCGGAAGAGTTAACGGAAATCGGATACGATACATACTTTCTCACCAATGGTGAAGGTGTTTTGGAATATGTCCAAAAAAACCATGTCGATCTGATTCTACTTGATCTTAAAATGCCCGGTAAGAGTGGATTCGAAGTTTTGCAGGAACTTGATTTCAATAACATTGACACAAGGGCTATAGTGCTTACGGCATTTGCAGATGTGCAAAGCGCTATTGATGCAGCAAATTTAGGGGCAAGTGAATTTATAAGTAAACCGTATGATATTGATGAGCTATTAATAACAATTCGTAAAACTGTTCAGCGAGAAGTATAGTGCATGAAAATCAGTTTAAGAATTATACTCATAAATTTTGTGGTGGTTGTCTTAGTAATGGGTGTTACAGCAATTGCCTTTTATTCTATAATGTACAAAACACTCTCTTCGCAAAAATCAAAAGGATTGATTACTTCCGCAAATAATTTTGCCTACGCCTACCAAAAAACACTTCTTAATTATGAAGATGAATTTATAGGGCTGACCTCCGAAAACATTGATAATATTTTCACTTATAGAAATTTAAGAACACAAAATTTGGATTTCGTTCTTGAAGTTCAACCTGATGTCAAAAAAAGAATTATTAAAAAATCATTTACTTCCGATGTTAACATTCCAAAAAAATCTTTTACGCTGGGTAGGTTTTTAGAGTATAATCCTTATGCGATCATTTCAGAGTTTAAAGATTCTGAAAGAATAATCTATTATGGTTTAATATTAGATGAAGAGCTGCTAAATGAGTTTGCCGGAAAAATCAATGCTGATGTTGCCGTTATCTGGAACGATATTCCTGCATACATTTCGAACTCTGCGGTAAACAAAAATTATATTTATAGTCTTTCTCAAGCAGGTAAGTTTTTAAGCGGAGAAAAGAATTTTGAAATTTACACACAGGGCATAGAATCGAACGATATACTTGCAACACTATACAAACCCGCTAC
>JBATTD010000219.1:0-2928 GCA_049670345.1 Ignavibacteriaceae bacterium | reverse complement strand
GGATTTCATTATCCGGAAGTGATATTGGATTTAACGGATCGTTGTAATAATGGCTGAATGATTCTGCCTCAATATCCAATCTATCAATCCCGCCCCCGAACGTTCCAATCCAAAGATATCCGTCATAATCCTGTACTATATCCATAACTGTATTATTACAAATACAATTATCAGTATTTTCCAGTGTTACATAGCGTGAGAATTTTATTTCGGATGGGGGTAATGATCTGTTCTTTCTGTCAAGTTTGTTCAACCCTCCGTCATACGTCCCGATCCAAATCGTTTCATCTTTGTCTTCGAATAAACTAATTACTTTATTATCACTAAGAGAGTAGTTGTTGTGCTTTTGATTTCTGTAAGAGAAAAACAAGAGGTTATATTTGGAAAGTTCCGTACTTGATAGGTTTGTATTTGGATTGGATATTACTCTATTAAGTCCTCCGCCAAAAGTGGCTATCCACACGGTTTTTTCTCTATCTATTAGAATATCCATAATACGGTTATTACTTAGACTTAAATGGAAATCGGCAAGGTTATAGAAATGTAATGCTGTTTCATTTTTTTTATCAAATCTAAGTAGCCCGTTTCCCCAGGTCCCTATCCATAAGAAACTGTCACCATCTTCGATGATTGAGGTTATGGAATAATTATGGCTACGTGAAAAGGCAAGTGGATATTCATAATAATCTTTTCCCGGTTTTTCTAACATTTCAAAATAGTCATTTACGTTGTACCTTTTAAATGTTTCGGTTTTCCGATCAAACTTGTTAAAATATCCGTTTCTTGTTCCTACCCAGATATTATTTTCACTATCTTCAAAAATAGTGGAAATAAAATCATCTGAAATTGATGTAGAGTCATCAGGGCTATTAACATAAATCCTAAAATTATATCCATCATATCGATTGAGACCCTCAATCGTTCCAAACCATAAATAACCCTGTGTGTCTTGCATCATTGCAAAAACTGTACTCTGGGAAAGTCCGTCTGATTCCGTCAGTTGCTTAAGAGTGTAGTCGTCTGCATAAGCAATACTGCTTAATATGAAAATCAATATAAGGGTTGTTAAGAATCTCTTCATCTTAAAATAAATAATATTTTTAGATAACTTTAATTTAGTCTAAGTTGATCTTTTTAGAAAATACTGCACGTTTAAATAAAATCTTATCCCAACTGATTTGATTTATTATCTCTATGGTGATAATAAAATATTCTGGATGACATATTATTTTAGTCCGATCTTTTTGTTTCTAATTTGAAATATATACTATATAACTATAAAAGTATAACTAATTCCCTTGCTCTGGTAAAGTCCTGAGGTAAGCAGACTACTAATCGAATGAATGTCGAATAGGTGAATAAAGAAGTCAGACCAGTTCAAGAAGTATTAATTTTAATTCCTTCTCCAATGCTGATGAAATTAAACCAGTCCTTCCATATCGCACCCTTAATTTCTAATATAAAAAGGAAGAGAACCGGAATGTGTTCGATATAAATAAAATAATCCGCAAGATATTTTAATTGATATAATGGCAGAAGCATTGGATAAAGAAGCAAAGATGCTTTGGGTCTTACAGCAAGTAAAGGAACCATCCATGTATAATACCAGGGGAATTGTGTGGGGCTTATCAAATAAAGAACTGCAACTATCAGCAATGCTTTATTGAAGAATTCTAAATTATTCCGATGAGTTTTTCTTAAAATAATTGCAATGATAACAAGGTAAATAATAATTATTCCCCATCGGTTTATACACGATAAACAACTAACACTTATATACAAAAGTGAAATTGATTCCTGTACCAACCACTGATATATTGTATAAATAGCAGCATTATTTATCCACTTGCCCGCATATATAACAAAACCGAGCGTGTTATCTAATGTGCTTACTAAAACCGGAATAAATAAAATCAAAACCAATCCTGCAAAAGCACCGGTAATTTTTAACAGCCGTTTTTTATCTTGCCAGAAATTTCTCAATAATAATGGCAGTAATACAACGGGCCATAACTTAAATCCCACTGCGAAAGCTAAAGCAACTACAGCAAACCAGGTTTGGTTTTTTATTGAGAGATAAAGAGATAAACTTACAAACAACAGTGCAAGTAAATCCATATGTGCGCCGTTATAAAACTCATGTATAACAATTGGGTTAAGCCAGTAAAACACAACAAACAACAATGGAAGCTTTAACGATTTAAGTGTTTTAATTAAAACCAAAAGCAAAGCAATATCAAACAGCAACAGTAATACTTTCCATGCCCAGAACTCCCACGGCGAAATGAAGTAAGCTGTTGCGAACACAATCTGTGAAAGTATTGGGTAAATCGTTCTGATGTGTGGATGATTAATGTTCTTTACTATCTTCCCAGATTCATTAGCTAGGTCATGAAGCTCTTCTGGAACATCGCCGTTAGTAGAATCCATTGCGGCTTCGGGACTGTAAACATATGGATTGTAACCATGGGCTGTAACCGCGCCATCCCACAAGTAACGGTAGTAATCATCTTCCAAAACAGGTTGTGAAGGGATAAGTATTATTCTGCTAACTAATCCAACTGCAATTATTAGCCCTAACCAAAAATTGTTGTTTTTTATTTTTTTAATAATTAAAACAGCAATAAAAAAATATAATCCGATTATCATCCTGAAAGAAACAAATGGAACGATATCTTCGGTATGCGGCTTTATACCTAAAGTAAGTTCAGGTGATTTAATTAAGATATAGATAGAATAAACAATCAAAAGGATAAAGAATACTATCCAAACAGATTTGAAATAATTATTATTTAAATTTTTGATATCAGTCAAAGTTTGTACGTTTTTATAAATGCATTTTTACTAACTTTTACAATAAAATGATTATGCAAATAATTTACATCAATCATCTAAAGTAATTTTGTTATCTTATAAGCAATATAATTT
>JBATTD010000218.1:0-3083 GCA_049670345.1 Ignavibacteriaceae bacterium | reverse complement strand
GGTTATGGTCTCTCATCAGTAAGGTTTATTTGCGGGACACAGCAAATACATAAGGAACTGGAGAAAAAAATATCAGAATTTCTTGAGATGGAGGATACAATACTTTACACATCCTGCTTCGATGCGAATGGAGGTTTGTTTGAAACCATTCTTACTGCTGATGATGCCGTGATTAGTGATGAACTAAATCACGCCAGTATAATTGACGGGGTGAGATTGTGCAAAGCACAGCGGTTCCGTTACAAGAATAGCGATATGAACGACCTTGAAGAAAAACTTAAGGAAGCAAAAGTAAACAACTTAAAGCAAATCCTGATTGCAACCGATGGTGTTTTTTCAATGGATGGATTTGTTGCGAACCTAAAAGGTATTTGTGATCTGGCTGATGAGTATGACGCGATGGTAATGGTTGATGATTCACACGCAGTGGGTTTTATGGGTACGCATGGCAAAGGGACACACGAACATAATGACGTATTGGGAAGAATTGATATAATAACCGGAACATTAGGTAAAGCACTCGGTGGCGCAAGCGGCGGCTACACAAGTGCAAGAAAAGAAATTGTCGATCTTCTAAGACAAAGATCGCGTCCATATCTTTTCTCCAATACAGTTGCTCCAAGTATTGTGGCTGCTTCACTTAAGGTATTGGATCTGCTTGGTTCTACAACCCAATTGAGAGATAAACTTGAGGAGAACACCAAATACTTTCGTGAGAAAATAAAAGAAGCGGGGTTTGAAATTAAAGAGGGTATTCATCCAATAGTGCCTATTATGCTGGGAGATGCGGTTCTCTCACAAAATATGGCAGCAAGATTATTGGAGAAAGGTGTCTATGTGATTGGTTTCTTCTATCCTGTTGTGCCAAAGGATACTGCCAGAATCAGAGTTCAGATTTCTGCTGCACATTCAAAAGCCGATCTGGATTTCGCTATTGAGAAGTTTAAGGAAGTAAAAGCTGATTTGGGAATTTAGTATATATCTGTGGAACTTTGTGTCTTCTCCGTGTATTTCAGTGCAATTCTTACACAGAGTACCACAGAGGAGTCACAGAGAAACACGGAGTGCTTTTATAAAGATCAAGTTAGAAATACACAAAGACGATATAACAAAACTTAAAGTTGATGCAATTGTTAACGCGGCTAACACTACCCTACTTGGAGGCGGGGGAGTGGATGGTGCAATTCATCGTGCTGCAGGGAAAGAGCTTTTGGAAGAATGCAAAACACTTGACGGATGTAAAACGGGCGAAGCAAAAATAACAAACGCTTATAACCTACCGGCAAAATATGTTATTCATACAGTTGGTCCAGTTTGGAACGGGGGAGATCGTAAGGAAGATGAACTTCTTGCAAGCTGCTATCGCAATTCTCTTAAACTTGCTGCTGAATATGGGATTAAATCAATTGCATTCCCCGCAATCAGTACTGGGGTTTATAGATTCCCATTAGAGAGAGCAACAAAAATAGCGTTAGATGAAGTAACAAAATCCCTGAAGGAAAATGATGAAATCGAAAAAGTTCTCTTTGTTGCGTTTGATGATTCGACTTATAACTGTTATGAAGAAAAGTTGAAATAATAGTGCAACAAATCTTCTAAGCGTGGATATGTTTGCTTCAACCACAAAATTTCTCAAATTAATTAATCGTAAATTTCAGTTAGCAATTATTTAGAATACTTACTATTAACTCTAACAGGGAGATAATAAAATGGAATACAGAATAGAAACAGATTCGATGGGCGAAATTAAAGTTCCCGTTGATAAATATTACGGTGCACAAACTGCCAGATCGTTAATGAATTTTAAAATCGGTGGAGAAAGATTTCCAAGAGAAATAATCAGGGCGCTTGGAGTTCTTAAAAAAGCTGCAGCTCTTACAAATAAAGAACTCGGTAATTTATCAGCGGATAAAGCAGATCTAATTATTAAAGCGGCTGATGAAGTAATCGAGGGGAAACTTGATGAACACTTTCCCCTGGTTGTCTGGCAAACCGGCAGCGGCACTCAGACAAACATGAACTCTAATGAAGTCATTGCCAACAGGGCTATCGAAATAGCAGGCGGTAAACTCGGAAGTAAAAAACCAATTCATCCAAATGATGATGTGAACAAAGCTCAATCATCAAACGATACATTCCCAACTGCAATGCATATTGCTGCTGTTGAAGAAATACATAGACGACTGATACCCATGGTAACAAAACTGCGTGATGCTCTTCAAAAGAAATCGGAGGAGTTTAAAGATTATATAAAAATTGGAAGAACCCACTTAATGGACGCAACTCCGTTAACACTTGGGCAGGAATTTTCAGCTTATGTGCAGCAATTAACAAACGGACTTGAAAGAATTGATGGTTCTCTGCCAAGGTTGTACGAGCTTGCTCTTGGCGGAACAGCCGTTGGTACAGGATTAAATACTCATCCCGAATTTGCAGTTAAAGCTGCAAAAAACATTTCTGAAATCAGTGGTTTACCTTTCATAACAGGCAGAAATAAATTTGAAGGTCTTGCTGCACACGATGCTTTAGTTGAGTTTAGCGGTGTTTTAAAAACTTTAGCCGTTTCGTTAATGAAAATTGCAAACGATATTAGATTACTCGGTTCTGGTCCGCGCTGTGGAATTGGAGAATTAAATCTTCCTGCAAACGAACCCGGAAGTTCAATTATGCCGGGAAAAGTTAATCCAACTCAATCCGAAGCAATGACAATGGTTTGCGCACAGGTTATGGGTAATGATGTGGCAGTTAATATTGGCGGAGCAACAGGACATTTTGAATTGAACGTATTCAAGCCTGTCATTATTTACAATGTTCTTCAATCAATAAGATTAATTTCCGATGCTTCTGAAAGCTTTACAAATAATTGTGTGGTTGGAATTGAAGCAAATGAAAAAAATATTAACAAACATCTAACTGAATCCCTAATGCTTGTTACGGCGCTCAACCCGCATATAGGTTATGATAATGCAGCTAAGATTGCAAAGAAAGCTCACGCAGAAGGTAAAACATTAAAAGAAGTTGCGGTTGAACTTGGTTTGTTAACTGAGGAAAAATTTGATGGGGTTGTAAGACCAGAACAAATG
>JBATTD010000217.1:0-2513 GCA_049670345.1 Ignavibacteriaceae bacterium | reverse complement strand
GTTAAAAGCATTAACAGGTGAAGCTGAACTTGATGAACAGAGATTAAATTTCGAGTTGGCTGCAATTGCAGATAAAGGTGATATCACTGAAGAATGTGTGCGGTTAAAAAGTCATCTTAAATTTTTTATTGACAGCATGAACAAACAAGCTGAACCCGGAAGAAAATTGAATTTTTTATGCCAGGAATTGAACAGGGAAACAAATACGATCTCTTCAAAATCAATTTCTACTTCACTTACTCATAATGCGGTGTTAATAAAAGAAGAAATAGAAAAGATTAGAGAACAAATACAAAATATTGAGTGATCTTTGGAAAACAAGAGAGGAGAATTAATTGCGGTTTCTGCTGCCAGCGGGGCAGGAAAAACAACTATTGTAAAAAAAATTTTAAAACTTTATCCCGAAATTATTTTTTCTGTTTCGGCCACTACCCGATCGAAAAGAGAAAATGAAACTTACGGAGTTGAATATTTTTTTATAAGTGAAGATGATTTTAAAAATAGAGTTGGTAAAAATGAATTTGTTGAGTGGGAAAAATTTTATGATTATTATTATGGTACATTCAAAAGTTTTATTAATGACAACATAAATTCGGGTAAATCTGTTCTTTTAGAAATTGATGTGAAAGGTGCTCTTTCAATTAAAAGAATTTTTCCCACATCGCATTTAATTTTTATTATGCCGCCAAGTTACGATGAGCTGATCCAGAGGCTGCGAAACCGGCAAACTGAAACAGAAGAGGATTTCCAGAAAAGAATTGAGAGAGCAAAAATGGAATTGAGCCATAAGGATCAATTTGACTATATTATTGTAAATGATAATTTAGAAAATGCAGTTGAAGAAACTTCGGTTTTAATTAAAAAAATTGTAAACAAGGAGAAGTAAAGTATGCAAATTACACCAATCGATCTGAGAGAGATTGACAAATGTGCTGATAATATTTATGAAGCTATCATTGTTAGTGCGCTGCGAGCAAGACAGATTAATGATGAGGTAAAAATTGAGTTCAATGCAATGTTAAGCACCATACCCGAATCTGCTACGGATGATGAAAGTGAAGATATTGATAACCCGGCACAGTTAAAAATTTCACAGGATATGGAAAAAAGAAAAAAACCTCACATTCAAGCTTTGGATGAATTACTTAAAGATGAAACTAAATATAGATACAAAGATTAAAGTAAAAGTTATTTTGTGATGAGATGAAGATCCGGCGTTTGTCGGATTTTCTTTCTTTGCCGTTTGAAAAATAAGATTTAATTTTTCTTTTTATGAATTTCTTTTTTAGTTCACTTGCTTTAATTATCCATTATTTTATAAAATACTAAGTTAATTCTAACCCCCTTCCCATTGTTTATATTAGAAAATCTTTAACTTGAGATTAAGAATTAAAAAATTAAATGCAAAAAGATCTTTTATACGGAAAAAAAATTGTTTTAGGTGTAACGGGTTGCATTGCTGCTTACAAAAGTGCTTATCTTATTAGGGACCTTCTAAAAAGGGGTGCCGAAGTAAAAGTTGTTATGTCTCCATCGGCAATTCAGTTTATTACTCCTCTCACATTATCAACTCTTTCAAAAAATGCTGTTGTTGTAAATATGTTCCCTGAAACTAAAAGCAGCAGCACAAGTTTAAACACCTGGCACATCGATTTGGCACAATGGGCTGACTTAATATTGATTGCACCCGCAACCGTAAACACAGTTGCAAAAATTGCTTATGGTTTTGCTGATAATGCATTAACTACAGTGGTTTGTGCTGCAAGATCACCTGTTGTTTTGGCTCCTGCTGCTGATGTTGATATGTACGAAAACCCGGTAACCAAAGAAAATCTTTCTAAGCTTGAATCACTTGGTTATTACATTGTGGAAGCTGAAGAAGGTGAGCTTGCCAGCGGATTGAGTGGGAAAGGGCGTCTTGCCGAATTAGATAGAATAATTGATTCTGTAGAATCTGTATTATCAGGTTTTAAAAAAGATCTTAATGGAAAAAAAATATTGGTTACAGCAGGACCAACTTTTGAAGACATCGATCCGGTTAGATTTATCGGCAATCGCTCATCTGGTAAGATGGGTTACGAAATTGCAAAAGCAGCTTTTTTGAGAGGTGCGGATGTAACTCTCATCTCCGGTATTTCTTCTGAAATAGCTTATCAGGAGATTAATAAGGTTAACACCAGATCGGCTGATGAGATGAAAAAAGCTGTTGATAAAGAACTTAAGAAAAATGATGTCTTAATCATGACTGCCGCAGTTGCAGATTATAAATCCTCAAAAATATCAGCTAATAAATTGAAGAAAGAAAAAAATCTTACCGAAATAAAAATCACAAAAACTGTTGACATTCTTTCATCTGTTAAGAAAGAAGATAAAATAATTGTTGGTTTTGCCCTGGAAACTGATAATGAGATTGCCAATGCAAAAAGGAAATTGAAAGAAAAACAGCTTGATATGATTGTGTTAAACTCTTTAAAAGATAAAAAAAGCGGTTTTGAATTTGACACGAACAAAGT
>JBATTD010000216.1:0-4727 GCA_049670345.1 Ignavibacteriaceae bacterium | reverse complement strand
CGAGAACTCGAACGGTAGTTGTTATTTAACATAACACGCCGTTATACCAAAATGAAAATCAAAATTCTAATAATTATATCTTCGCTAGTACTAGTATTAGTATTCTTTATTCTGGGTATTAGTTATGGAATTGCGTTGTTACTGATTATTGTTGGTTCTTTAGGATACATAGACAAAATTTTAAAAATTAATTTGGATAAATGCCTTGTAAAATTATTACTATTCTATTTAATATTTTCTTTAGCACATCTTGCAGTGAATTATTATTCAGATAAAAACTCCGAAGAGAAAACTCAATATTTAGAATCCATTCATATTTACAAACCTTTTTCGCAAAAGGTTAGGAATGCATTTATGAGCTAATTAGAATTTGAAGATGATCTGAAGAATAGTTTGACTATTAATATCAGATACCTTAATGGAAATCTGTTTAGATATTATATAGGGAAGGATATCGAGAAGCTATTAAAAAGTGTTGGTTATAGGAATATAAAATTTGATATATACTATACTTTCGCAAATGATCCTGATCCAGATTACGGTTTTCAATATAGTAAAGATTTATCTCCTCGTATTGATATATTAGTTTCAGCTCTAGAAAATAGCTGTTTTAACGATCCTGCTTATGTTGGTAACGATATAAACTGTGCTAAAAACGAACTATATATTTATATATCTGGGAAACCAGCATTTAATAATGATGGAGTTATTTCATTTTATTAAATTTTGGTATAGCCCGCAACTCAAAGTGACCGCGAAAACGGTTTGGCGTTTTAAAGGTTTTAGGGTTTAATAAATTCGTTTAACATTGTTGTTAGACATAGTTAAGTAAAATAAGTTTTTTTAATTATTGAAAAATCTTTTAAAAATATTTCAAGTTTTTAATATTTTTTTTATAAGACATTTGGAAATTATTTATGATTACGTAAATCTTGGTATATGCGAATTTACATTTACTTGCTTTTCTAATTACTAAATTAGATATATAATTTTTTTAAAAAAGAGGTGAATATGAAAAAAGTTGCTATTGTCGGTGCTGGGTTAATGACCCAACCGCTAGTTGATTATTTTATTGATAACTGCGGATATCAAGTAATAGTTGTAAATCGGACTTTTTCAAAAGCCGAAAAAGTTGTTGAGGGAAGAACTGCGGGGACGGCTGTTGAATGGCCAAATAATGATCCTGATATTCTTGATAATGTTATTCGTGAAGTTGATATTGCAATTAGCATGGTCCCCAAGCCAATTCATATTCATGTTGCCAAATGCTGTTTACGAAACGGTAAAAGTATGTTAACTACTGCTTACGAAATTCCTGAACTGTTAGCTTTAAAAAACGAGGTTAAAGAGAAAGGATTATTGATACTCAATGAAGTGGGTGAAGTACCCGGCATGGATCATTTTGGTACTCAAATGGTACTGGATGAGATAAAAGAAGAGGGTGGTCGTGTAATTAGTCTTAACTCTTATGGAAGCGGACTCCCCTCATTTGAGTCTAACAATAATCCAATGGGCTATAAGTTTTCCTGGGATCCGAGGACTGTTTTTGTAGCGGCACAAACAGCCGCCGCGTACTTTAAAAACGGCAAAAAAATTGAAGTGCCTGGTGATAAATTGTTTGAACACTTCTGGTATGTAGATATAGATGATTTGGGGACTTTTGAATCGTATCCAAATAAGGACGTAGAAAAATATGTAAAACCATTTGGCTTGGATGAGAACGTATCATTTTACCGGGGGCTTTTAAGATTTTCCGGATACTGTAATCATATGAAAAATGTGATGGCACTTGGATTATTAAAAAATGATAAAGTCAAATCGTTCGAAGGGCAATCATACCGCGAATTTGTTGCATCATTAATTAATGAAACAGCAAAAGATGATCTTGAAAACAAAGTGTGTGATTATTTGAATGTCGAGTCTAATGCAGATATTGTACACCGCCTAAAGTGGCTCGGTTTTTTTGATGATAAACCGATTAATATTAATAACGGCACAAATTTGGACGTGCTTTTGGATATTATGCTTAATAAGATGTCTTATCTGCCTGATGAAAAAGACATGATCATTTTGCACATCGATGTAATCGCTGAATTCCCCGGAGGACAAAAAGAGAGACGATTAGCTACAATGGTTGTAAAAGGGATTCCACAGGGTGCCTCAGCGATGTCCAGAGCTGTAGCTCTTCCGCCAGCTATCTCAGCAAAACTTATAGTTGAGGGCAATATTAAAGCTACCGGTGTTTTAATGCCTCCAACTCTTCCGGAGCTTTACAAGCCTGTACTTGATGAATTGAAAACCTTTGGATTTGAATTTAAACGTAAAACAATAAAACTATAATATTTTAGGAAATATTTATTGTATCCAATTAAGTTTAGTGCGTATAACCAGCGCCCAACCTGCGGTAGGCTAGCTCATCGCCGACCGCCCCAATTGATACGGCTAAAAATGTTGCTAAAGGTGAACAGCATTAAATATTTTTGTTCTGAGTGTTCTTACTAATTAATTAACTAAATAATTTTTGGCAGTTGCTTTCTAATCTGCATTGCTGTTCTGGGCGACGGGCTAAACGCAACGCCGTTATGATCGAAAACAACCGAATTGAATCTGATAAAATATGAGTTTTTCATCTTTTTTTTCAAAACAAGCAAGAAAACCAACAGGTCTGTTTGGACGTTTTATAATGTCCACAATCTTTGACAAAGGCAACGAGGATCTAAATTCTTTTGTGTATGAACTAATGTCAGTGCAACCTGATGATCAAATACTTGAAATTGGTTATGGTACTGGAAAACTAATCGATAAAATGGTGCAACAAATCAACAGCGGATGCATAGTTGGAGTTGACTTTTCAGACACAATGATTTCAATTGCCAAAAAAAAGAACAGGAAAAATGTTGATAAAGGCAAAGTAAAACTTCTTGGTGGTAATTTTGATGAAATGAAATTTGAAAATGAATATTTTACAAAAGTGTGTAGTGTAAACACTTTGTATTTCTGGCCAAATCCAGAACACACAGCCAGAAAAATCACAAATATACTTAAGCCGAAGGGCAAATTAGTTTTAGCTTTTGAGGATATTGAACAGTTGGAACAAAGAAACTTGAGCAGTGACATTTTTCATCTGTATTCCAAAGACGCAGTTCAAGATCTTTTAATAGCCGCTGGTTTCTCAAGTGACATTCGTGTCGAATCGAAAAAAAGAGGAGACTCGGTTCTTCACTGCGTTGTTGCCATCAAATAAAAAATCTGGTTAATTTATGTTTAATAAGATTAGTAAGCGACTAGGGAAATTATTTCTTAAAAAATATAAGATACGTGTTCAGAGAAATTTTAATACTTCACTTGATCATTGTCTTGACACTGCGCGGGAAATGTTAAATAAATCAAAATATTGTTTTTTAATTTCTAATAGTGAAAGAAATTGGCCAAGTGCTAGAATGGTTCAACCAATAGTTGAATTGGATACTTTTGTAATTTGGTTTGGGACAAATCCCACGCTAAGAAAAATCAAGGAAATTCAAGAAAACCCATATGTTACAATTGCTTTTGGAAAAGAATCCGAAAACGCTAATTTAATTATCTACGGTAAAGCTACTATTGAAAACAATATTAGAGAAAGAGTAAAACATTGGATTGGTTCTTGGTTACTTTTCTTTCCAAGTGGACCAAGAGGAGAAGATTTTGTTTCAATTCGCGTAGAGCCATTAGAAATGGAAATTATGAATTTCAAAAAGTATATCGTCGCAGAACCTTTTGGTCTAAAGGCTATAAAATTAAATATTGATAATGGTGATTGGAAAATTACTAATATGGCATAACAAGCACCCAACCTGCGGTAGGCAAGTTCAACGCTGACCGCGGAAACGGTTTGGCTGTTTTATAGTTATTGAGTTTGACAAGTTCGTTTGACATTGTTGTTAGACATTTTATAGTAAAATAAGTTTTTAATAATTATTGGCTTTTGGGGCTAAGGCGGCGTAGCTGTGTTGGGCGGCGCTTTAGTTGCAATGCCGTTAGGCGTTACGAAATGGATACTACCGTTGAAAACATTCTTGCCGTGGTTGCTGCAATGCCGGCCGTGTATGGGTTTACCTGTTGGATTCGCCGAAGCTTCAATGCTCAAAGAGCGGCTCGATTGGTAAAGGGCACCCATCCGGAAGAATGGAATAAGCTCCACTGGCTTGCTCAACGAAATTCTTGGGCTGGCGTTGAGGTCCTGATTACGAAGGGCTTAATCTCGGGGCCACAGGTGGATGAATACCGCGCGCGCGATGAATATTTGGAAAAAGCCACTTGGGTGGGGCTATTTATCTCAGCCATACTGCTGCTTGTTATTTTTGTGCTGAAATATGTTTCGTCTATTATCGGCTGAAAGTCTAACTATGTTTTCAATCGGACGCCACGCCAAATTTATCAGCCTCTGGCGGAGGCGGACCCTCCTTCGCTTCTCTACGGCGTACAGGCAGCATAACACCCCAAAACTTTAGGTTAGTTGCTAATTGTTAATTGACCTTGCACCTAAATTAGCTTAAGTTTCCTATATACGGATGAGACCCCCTACTGAGTGACTACTATACTGGCTGGGGAAATGCCTGCCTGCCTTTGGTAGGCCTAAGATTAAATGTGGAATAGGTTTGCCGGAGATGAATAAACAGTGTGCAGTATAAGAAATAGTTAGGTGCAACAAAAATGTACGAGGATGAATATGAAGAAAGTTTGTATTG
>JBATTD010000215.1:0-5658 GCA_049670345.1 Ignavibacteriaceae bacterium | reverse complement strand
GCCCAACATCAATTGCAAAAGCCGTAGCACTCTCGTTCCATATACTTTGAGAAATATATTTAACTGTTCCGCCAATTGAGAATCTATCGGTCAAATTTCTTCCGTAGGAAAGTCCGAAAACAATATCCTCTGCTCTCCATTTCTCACCTGTTCCCATTTCCTGTCCTGGAACAGTTACATTTTCTTCCCCATAATCTAACTGATTAACAAAAAGTGAAAAAGCGTTATCTTCATCTAATTTAAAAACAAAACCAAGCCAGTTAAATTTAGTTTCAACCAGCCATTCCGTGTAGGCAAAGGTTAATTCGCTGCGAGGTACCCTGGATAGCCCACCCGCATTCCAGAAAGCTGTTGTGGCATCATTTGCTATTGCTGTAAATGCACCACCCATACCTGTTGCCCGTGGTCCAACGGGAATAGTTAAAAAGTTTGCAGCTGTTGTGCCCACTTTTGTTTGGGCCTGGAGCAGACCGACAAAAATTAAAGTTAAAGACAGTAACAATGTTTTTTTCATATTAAACTCCAAATAAAGATGCCTTTTGTTCCTTACTTAATTATTCCAATTTTACCCGTTTTTTTATCGCTTAGGCCTTCAACTTCAACCACATAAAAGTACACCCCATAAGCTACATCAAGCCCCTCCTCTGTTCTTACATCCCACTGAACAGTCCCGCTTTCCAGATTACCGTCATGCTCTAGAGTACGTATCAAATCGCCCGCGCTCGAAAATATTCGAATAGTACTTGCAGGAGGTAAATTCATAAAATAGATAACCCGTTCACCTCTTCCGCGAACAGTTGGAGGTAGCGGTTGTTCGAAAACATTTGTGACTACATAAGGATTAGGTACTACAGTTATTTTATTTAGCTGTTCTCTTGCATCATTTACACTATAAGCTGATTTCATAGTTGTAAACTGAAACTCATCAGCAGCTGCATAGGGTTTAAAAATACTTATAAATAATGAATCACCACCTTTTGGTACATTTGCAGTGCTATCAGGGTCAATCATTACTATTTTCCAGGTTACTTCGGAAGCATCTTCAGTTGCGAGCGTAATCTGATCTAAATGCGAAAGAGTATCCGGTCTGAAACTGCTCGCTTCGGTAAAAGCAAAAGGGATTCTAACAATATTATTTTTATCGGTAATATCATAAACCTGAAAATTAACTAATCTTGCCGGTGGTGCATTCGGTCCAAAAATCTGGTCTAATTTATCCGATGAATCTGCATATTCATCTGTAACCGCAATAACATAATCTTTAGGATCTTTAATCCCGAAAATTCCTGCCGAGGGGAAAGTAAATTGAGATACCTGGAAACTTAAATCATCCGGATCTCTGCTATTCCAATATGTTACCTGGTCATCTGAATTTAGTCTAATACTCGCAATATTTTGGTGAGTTGTATCCATCGATAACCTTACACCATTAAATACTACAGCATTATCGGGGCTCATAGGTGCATCGGTTTGAATAAATTGACCACTGCTTTGATTTATCACATTATATGAATATGCAATACTCACACCTTGAACAAGTGAATCATTAAATTCAACGATATACGTTGAATCCTGAATTTCAAAAGGATCCATAACTTCCATAAATACTGTGGAGGTTGAATTTCCTGAAATGCGATCAAGTTCCTCACCGGATGGTGGTGGTACGTATCCTGCCACAGGTGGATTTGGAATTAATGCTGCGGTATTTATGTCTGTGGTAATATTACCAAGAGCATCCTTCGAGATAAATTTTGAGTTTTCTGATGGGAATACATCCTTGCTGGCATCTCCGCGGTCATAAGCTGTAACTGCATAATAATATGTTCTTCCGTTAATTACATCGTTATCTACAAAAAAGTTTTGAATGCCGGAATCGGTACCTAGATTATAGGGGACACCATTTGTTAAATTTAATAATTCAGTTGAAGGTACGAAAATTCCACGAATTCCATTATCCAGATCAACCTGAAATTCAGGCACCCACAATACTTTTGTACCATCGCCATCAGAAATTTGAAGTGCATCCGTAAAATCAGGGTCTGTACCTTTATACACTTTGTATCCTTCAAAATCCTGTATTTTAAGTGTTGGATCAACAGAACTTTCTGCTACTCTATCCCAGTATAATGTAACTTTCCCATCACCGGGGACAGCGGTCATTGTTGGCTTTTCAGGAGGGCGTGGAAAATTATAATTTGCATTGTAAATGATTTGGGCAACTCTTTTATTTTTTATGGCGCCATTTAAATCTTCACCAAAACCTAAAGCAAGGGAAAAGCGTTGTGTTTTACCTGGCAGAAGGGGGAAATATCCTGAACCGAAAATGAAATCTCCATCTTCACCTCTTATCGCAACATTACCAACAATCGATGAAGGCACATCATAAAATCCGGGTTGCATCCTCGACCACATATCAACATCATCACTCATTGTAATATCACCGGCAGGTACAAAGTATTGAAAACTTGTCAAACCAAGCTGGTCGGATTCATTAACATCTGTTTGGTCGAAGTTTGGTTCACCGGTAGTAGGCATTCCATCGCCCTCACCAAAATCATTAGTGTTTGGTTTACCATCCTGTCCCACATCATCAAATTCAATATTCCAATCACCGTCATTATCTATCAAATCATCACGGGCTTCATCAATCATTGGGTCTATAAGACCAACATTATTAAAATAATCTTTATGCTGCACAGGGTTCAATGTATCGATAAGGACAATACCTTGAGGTGTTTTTTTAAATTGTCTGTAATGAACCTGTGAATTTTCATCTATAAGACCATCCAAATCGTTATCTATTCCATCTGTAGCATTCGCAAAAACACTTCCGGTAGCCTCATCAGTATTACCTTCTACAACTTCAGTTACACCGGGTTCGATGAAAAAAGGAACGCCTAAGGAGTAAACTGTAATTGTATCACTGCCAACAAAAAATTCTGTACGATCAAAAGTTTCTTTTTCAATTAGAATTATTTTCTCGCCCGGTTCAATAGTACGAGCCAAAAAATCACTTGCCTCAAAAAATGGTGCGCTAATTGTAAAACTTTCATTATCTCCATCATTATCTATCCCATCGAAAGGATTACCCGGAGATTCAAGAAAGGCATAAAAAATATACCCAACTGCAGAAGGGTCGGGGAGCCACTGCGGGTTAGCAGAAGGTGAAATAAACTCATCAAAATCCCAGGTATATGTAATTGCATCTCTAACGTCAAAAAAGGTAGCGTCGTCATTCCATTCAGGAGTTTCAACACCTACATAAGTACCTACCAATGTGCCAAATGCAACCTGGTCATAAGTCTCTGTTCCATCATTATGTATATTGTACAACCAGAATAAGACATTCTGAGCCAGGAAATTAGACCATTGCAAACCTCTTATATTTACTTGCAGTGCTGCCCCTCTTCTGTTCAGGTCCATAGAATCCGGCAGAAATGCATGCCTGTTAAACCACTCTTCATCATTGTTGTCATCCATCCAGAAGTAACTTTCCTGGTCGGCATTAAGTTGTGTTCTGCCAAAAAATCCGTTCCAGTCAACCTGTGGTGTGATATCAACACCATCTTTAATAATAGGTTCACCGGAATATGTCCAATCAGGATGATCGGGCCAGAAAGGAGGCCAGGTTTCGGGAAGATGACTCATGGCAACACCTTTTCCTAACTCATCAAGCAGTGGATTTGCAAAACCTGGAATTGGTTCAAAGCCCCATGCTTTGCCAAGACCGCTTTCACCTCCGCCGGGTCTATCAACCGGCGTTATTATTACAGAAAAAATCGTATCCGTGATACCATCCAGAGTGTCTGATGATGCGTTTATATAATCCCGTATTGGAAGGCGAACTCCAACAAGGAGAGAAATATCACCAACATAACCATTAGCATCAAATTTCCAAGCCCCTCTCGGTCCTTCGCTTCCTGGTTGCGCAATAACACCATAATTGGAGAAAACTGTACGAACCTGGTTGCCTCGATGTACACCGACTTTCCTGAACGTACTGGTACCTCTTTCGGTTATTCTTTGCTGGCCAAATAACTCGCCCTGTATGGTGAAGAGAACAATTGAAAAAATAATAATATGTTTTATTGACTTCATAATATAATTTCCGTTATATATTTTTCTCCGAAATTTTTAGAAAAAGAAACTCGCACCGATCTCAACCCTTCTTGGCTCCGAATAGAATGTCGGGTCTCTATAAAACTCATCTATTGAATTAACTATCTCTGGATTACCAAGCTGACGTGCCTGGAACTCGTCGATTGTAAAGTTAGCTGTTCCACTATCTTCATACACGTCTTCTTCATTTCTTATATCAAGAATATTAAAGACACGTAAGAAGAGACTAAGTCTCAAATCACCGATCATAAAATCCTTATAGGCTCTTAAATCAAGATTGAAACTAGATGGTTTAAGCCCTGCATTTGTCAGTAGAGAAGATACATCAATTGAGAATGTCGGTGTATATGGAAAGCCGCTGCCATATTGTCCAATAAACGAGAACCCCCACAGATGTTCGGATGTATATGAAAATGAAAAATTCAAAGTATTAGTTTGATCCCAGTCAAGTTTAATTAATTGAATTTCAGGCTGTTCTCCATCTACAATTGCATTTCGAGTGGCTGCAGGGTCGGACCCATTTCCCCTGGCTTTCTGAAAAGTATAATCTATTGTAGCTGCCCAATTGTTTGAAAGACGTTTTGTTAAACTAAGGACTACTCCAATTACAGATCCGAAATCACTGTTTATATACTGACTGTAACTTGCTGAACCACCGAATAACCTTAATTCATCGGCTCTTGTACCTGCAAGATTTCTAATATCTCTAAAATACATCGTAATATCCATGGCAAGATCGGATGTAAATCCCTGCTGCAGTCCAATTTCACCACTAATTGTTTGCTGTGGTTTTAATTCTGGATTCCCCACAATTCCCAGGTTTCCTGTTCCCGGTTCAAGTTTGTATTCCGGATTAGTGTAAAGTAATTCAAATTTTGGTAATTGAAAAAAATGACCATATGAAAAATGTATTACCCCTTGATCAGTTATTGGAAACGCTACGCCTAACCTGGGACTAAACTGTAAATTAGATTCAGGATCTCTATACCAATAAGTACGTCTTTCTTCTATACTTTTCGCAACGTTTTCAGATCGTCGTGGTCTGTAAATATCGGGATCGGTTAGATCATTTAGAACTAACCCGTCTGTTGAAAAATAATCAACTCGCAGACCCAAATTGATGATCATACTTTCTAATTCTATTTTATCTTGAATGTATGCTGAAATTTCCAACGGGTTTCGAACGTACTGATCAATATCCAGGTTTTGATTTACATTGTTTGGATCTGGTACAAAGCGTTTGACAAAGGGATTACCAGTAATCTGTGGATCACCGATAGATGGATCCTGCAATAAGTCAACATCATCAAAAGACAATCTATGTTTGTTTATACTGGCACCAACTTTAACAAGATTAATCTTATCTACTTGCGATGTAAGGTTTATCCCAAGGGAGTAGGTATCCGTTACCCTTTTAAATTGGTGGGCGTCGGTACCACCCGTTCTAAAACTTGGTGAATCCTTTGGTTCCTGTTCAAGCAAAGCATCATGTGTCCAACGCGGATCATTTGGATCTTCATAAACGTATTCTTTGTATTC
>JBATTD010000214.1:0-7701 GCA_049670345.1 Ignavibacteriaceae bacterium | reverse complement strand
TTTGCGGCCTAAGCCACTCAGTCGATATTATTTTAGATGAATGGTGTAATGCTCACAGCGATAATAACCATATTAAAATTCTAAAAGTGGACGTTATTTTTTCAAAATCACTAAGCAGAAGAATTGCAAAGGATTTAAAAATTGTTCACGAATCTCCTCAAATAATATGGCTTGATAGTGAGCTGAAAGTTAAATTTCAGACCAGTCATTATGATATTAACGAAGAAGAATTGAATAAGCATTTGTAATTTATAAACAATTTTTATTCTATAAATTCTTGTTTTAGAAATTAAAACATACTAATTTACGTTAGTCCATTTAATCACAAATAATCAGGAGGCACAATGAAAAAACTATTTTTTATTTCATCATTATTACTAGTATTCGGGTTAACAACACTATCTTTTGCTCAAGCACAGGTTGAGAGCGGTACATGGGGTGTAAGTACATCAAATACCGGTTATACGCTTGATGATAATGCCGGAGACAGAAGTATGACTATTGATGTCAGCTTTGCGGAACCGTTCGATGAAAAACCTGACATTATCATGGGTGTTACAATGATGGATGCAACAACACAAACCAATATCAGGTATAGTGTTAGTCCTATGTCTGTATCTAGAGATGGCTTTACAATAAAAATTGCTACCTGGTCTGATTCGAAGATCTATGGTCTCAGTGGATATTGGATGGCCCATGCAAAAAAGGATATGAATAAAGATATGGATGAGTAATTGTTTTTAATGATAAAACCGTCTTCATTTTTTTGAAGGCGGTTTTTTATTTTAAACTAAAAATATAGCTGATCTCTGTTCCTAACATTTCTGTAACTGCAAGTTGAATACCTTGCAAATCTCTGTACAAGGGCACCTGCGTAAAAACCCTAAGTGAAAAACTTCCCTCATAATAAATTATACTTGGAGTCAAATCAATATAAGTTCCGCCTGTGCTTGGTAAAAATCTTCCGTTCCAATAATCTTTATCTGCAAATCTTCCTTTTAATTGCAGGTTAATTGCAATAAAATCTGCAATTGAATAAGCACCGTTTAACGAAGCGAGAAGTTCATCCCCATATCGGTAACTATCTAAATTTACACCGACATACCTGTAAAGGAAATTAGCATTAAATGAAAGTGAAAGTGAAGGAAAGGCATACATTGTATGACCCCACAAAAGCAGATCAGCAGCACCTGTTCCCGGCTGAAGGTCGATTGATAATCGCGTGCCGTTTTTTTCTTCTTCAAAACTACCTGTTGGCAATTTTGCCCCCCCTCCAAGCGCCAAACCGAAAGGGGATAAAATTGATGGTGTTATTACTTCATATTTACCGAGAATAATAATATCACCAAAACCATTACCAGTAAAAGTTATAACCTCCGTGCCGTTTGTTTCAGTATTGGTAACAGTTGTTTCCCTGCTTCGGTTGGAATAAGGCAATATTAATAAAACAGAAACCTTTTCCACCAAACCATATTCTATTTCAAGATTAAAATTTGTTACGGTCGATCTCCTGTTAAGGGGGTCTTTAATTTCTGTTGATGTTTGGTATGCCGTATTTAATACGTTATGCTGAAATGTGAAAGCGGTTGATAACGAATTTACAGGGATAGCACTTCTTTCGCCACCGTTTGAAATTGAAGTTCCAACTGTACAGCATGCCTGTGAAAAGATTTGAATGTTTGAAATGAAAAGAATTACAACAGTGAGAGAAAAATTTTTTATCATATTATCAGGGATTAATCTCTACATTTATGGTCCCTCTTACACTTGCCCCTTTTGAATCTTTAACCACAACATTTATTGTATTAACACCAACACAGCAAAAAGCTGCGGTATAGCGCACCTGACTTCCGCTTCCAATTATATCGCCAAGCGCAACAGACCATGAATAAGACAAATTATCACCATCAGAATCAGTAGCATCTACTGTTACTGTTGTTGTAGTTCCAACTCTTATAAATACAGGATCAATTGTAATGCTGTTTATAACCGGGTCATTGTTACCAGCAGTATTTACATCCGTATCAGTTGGCTGAACGCAACCAAGTAAAAGAATAGTTAAAAATAAAATTGAGGGTGATATTTTCATGGTAATTCCGTTAAAAATGGGTTTATCATAAATCATAATAAAAAATCGACCACACCAATGAAAGGGGAAATTACTTCCCATTCTAATCAATGTAAATGTTAATAAAATCATCATCTGATAATGTCTTCCAACCGTCACTTTCTTAAATCTGACTTAAAATATTTCTATATTTGAGCTCATTTTTTAGATATATGTTAATGAATGAAATACAGATAGTGCTTTATATTATTGGCGGAAGTATCGGTTTATTTATCGGTGCCGAAGTACTTGTAAGGGGAGCATCATCTTTAGCGATAAGACTGGGAATTTCTCCGCTTGTTGTAGGTTTAACGGTTGTAGCATTTGCTACGAGCAGTCCGGAATTGGTTGTAAGTATTAAGGCAGCAATTGAGGGAAATCCGGGAATAGTAGTGGGAAATGTTGTCGGTTCAAATATTTGTAACATCGCACTTATACTTGGTGTGGCTGCTATGATCTCTCCAATGAGTATAAAAAGCCAGGTTATAAAAAGAGAAATACCAATTATGATTATTGTTAGTGTTATCCTTCTTTTAATACTTTTAGATGATACAATAACACGTGTGGAAGGTGTTTTTCTGGTGATTGGAATAATTACATATATAATTTTGGGTTATAAGCACTCAATAAAAGAAAAGGACAATAAAGAAGTAATAAAAGAATTTGAAGAAATTATTCCAAAATCTCCTTACAAAATTTGGCAATCGTTAATCTTTATATTAGCCGGATCAGGTTTATTAGTATTGGGATCTGATTTGTTTGTTGATGGTGCGGTTGCTGTTGCAGAAAAATTTGGTGTTAGCCAGGCAGTAATCGGGTTAACAATAGTAGCGCTCGGTACAAGCTTGCCAGAGTTATCTACTTCCATCGTAGCTTCATTTAAGAATGAAAATGATATAGCGATTGGAAATGCAGTGGGCTCAAATGTATTTAACATTCTAAGTGTTCTTGGAATTTCTTCACTTGTAAGACCAATAACAGATACAGGCATAACCATAGTTGATCTATCAATTATGATGTTTTTCACCATTTTAATTCTGCCTCTAAGCAGATCAAAATTTACATTAAGAAGATGGGAAGGCGGGTTCCTCTTTGCCGGTTATATTGCATATATAATTTACCTGGGTTATTCTTAATTGAAGTTCTAGAGAAAGCTTAGAAGAGTAATCCACTATTCATACCTTTCATTTATAACCAGATATGAATAATTTGAATTTCACAATTTATTTTTTGTTCTGAAATATTGATTTGATCAAATGAACTTTACAAATTCTTTCTTGCGTTGCAGTGCACCAGCAATTCTTGGTGTAATATTAATCTTGCTTTCATCCTGTAAGACAAACCCTCCAAATGCACCTTCACTTCCCAAATTGGAATTTGGAAAGATATTTGTGACGGCAAATGTCGACGGAGCAAAGATTTATCTGAATGATGTAAATACGGGGAAAATTACTCCCGATACGATTGAAGCAGCCACAGGGACTTATGAATTAAGATTGGAAAAAGAGAATTACTTATCCTCCGTACAAATGGTTGAAGTATTGAAAGACAGTCTTGTTGGATTATCATTTGTCTTGGAAGCAGTTGTTCAGAAGGTGGTATTGTTAGAAGACTTTGCAAATGTGAGTTGTATTCCATGTGTTCAATCTAATAAAATTACAGAATCGCTTATAAATAATACTTATGGCCATAGTAAACTTGTTGCAGTTAAATATCCTACAAACTGGCCTTCACCAGTTGACCCGTTTTACCTGGCTAACAGTGCAGCTTGTGACCTGAGAATAAGTTATTATTCAATTCAGGTTGCACCAACTATTATTATTGATGGAACCCAAAGACCAATAAGTACCGATTCAATAAGTATAAAAGAAGCTGTTGACCAGCAATTACAACAAATTTCCCGGTTTTCTTTAGATGTATCGGACAGCATTGCCGGTTCTAATTATTTTATTATTGTAACCGTTAAGGTTTTGGATGGTTCTGGGTTGGATTTTTCAAACATTGTTTTACATACTATTGTAACAGAAACAGATATTGAGTTTGCTACTCCTCCTGGATCAAATGGAGAAACAAAATTTTATGATGTTATGCGTGTGATGCTGCCGACCAATGCCGGAGAGTCTTTGAACGGAATCAGCCAAACAGAAGAGGTTGTTTATCAATGGCAGACAAGTATAAATCCTATTTGGAATGTAAACAAGCTTAACACGGTTGCGTTTATTCAGAATGTTTCTACTAAGGTAGTTTATCAGGCAGGGTCTACATTTGATTAGCTGAAGAATAAGATGTTTTTAATCTTATAGAAACCTCCTTCAATATTCTTCTTGACACACCCCCACCTTTTTTGTAATTTGTACCCCCGTAGGGGTACAATTATTTTTTTTGTTCCCCCTTTGTGGGTAACAACACATATTTATTTAATCATTTGTAAATGGATACAAACAAATATTTAAGAGCTTTTGTCGAAATCGGACTTACCGAAAGAGAAGCCAAAGTTTATATGACTCTTCTAAGCGGCAGAATGTATACCGCTACTGACCTGCAAAAAGCTGTTAATATTCCCCGCACAAAAATTTATGAAGTTCTAAATAAAATGCTCAGTCGTGGAATTTGCTCAGAAAAAAAGCTCGGAAAAAACAAAATATATGAAGCTATTGAACCTGAACTCGCATTAGAAAGTATTTATAGTAAGTATCAAAATGATCTCAACAGAAAAAAGAAATTGATTGACCAGCTCTCTGAAGTTTTTACTCCAATCTTTGAAAACAGCAAATCAATTATTAATCCCCTTGAATTTATTGAGGTGATGAGGGACAAGGTTCAAATCCACAGGCGTTACACTAACAGCGTTCGTAACACAAAAAGAGAGATGCTAACCTTTAACAAAGGTCCTTATGCAAGTGATAACCCAGAAAGATTAGCTGAACAGGAGGATGAAGAAACTAAACTGCTTAAGAGAGGCGGGAAGACCCAAAATATATATGAGTTTAAAGAATTTAATGATGTAGATTGGCTTCTAGAGTCTGTAAAGAAAACAGTGAGATTTGGGCAGCAAGCCAGAGTAGTAGAAAAACTCCCCATAAAAATGTTAATATTTGATGACGAAAAGGTAATGTTCCCGCTGGAACAACCCATCGAGGTCTCAAATGATTTAACTATGATATATATAGAACATAAACAACTTGCGAATGCTTGTAGAATTCTGTTTAATCATATGTGGGATCAAGGGAAAGACTTTGCTGAAGTTGAAAAACTATTAAAAACTAATACTAAAATATTTGCTGTTTAGAAAATATCTTTTCAATTAATTTATTAAGAGTAATTCTTAAGGAGATGATGCAAAAAAACTTTACTATTTTCCGAAAAATTTCCTTCGCTTAATTTAAAGGAAATTATTCAATTGTTTCGGTGATAAACGAAACACAAAATAACTATTTTTTTCAACCATTTTAGGGGATACTAAAATGAAGAATTTTTTTACGGTTTTTGCTTTTTTACTTTTTCCATCTTTATTGATGGCACAGACGAATCCAAATGACGCCGATGAGGTATTAATACAATTTATTACTATAAATGGATATAGTAATAACTTGTATATAGATAATGTAAGTGCGGGAAATCAATATGATTTAGATGTAGCGGTTATCTCTATAAATAATATTGCGCCGGATACCAGTTATGGTATAGGAACTACAAGCATTGACATTACTCCTAAAGTAACAGTCTCTAACCTTGGTGCCACAAATATTACATCTCCTTTTGATGTTGTCATGATGGTTTCGCCGGGCAGCTATTCAAGCACTATGTCTGTTCCAATACTTAACAGCGGGGAATCTGCTGAGGTTACATTCGATTTACTCTCTATAACTCCCGGCAACCCTATAGATATTACGGTTTATTCAAACTTAGCCGGTGATGAATATACGGCTAACGATACAATGCAGCAGTATTCATTGATTTTAGCCGGTGTACAAAGGGCGAATGTTTTGCTTGAAGAATGGACTAATGCTTCTTGTGCTCCCTGTGCAGGTAATAATCCTACTATAGATGCATTTGTTGATGCAAACTTCGGCACAATCGTTCCGGTTAAATATCATGTTTGGTGGCCTGGTATCAGTGATCCAATGTACCAGCACAATATTCCGGAAATTACAGAAAGGACGAATTACTATGGAGTAGGTGGTGTGCCGAATGTAATTATGGGCGGTGTAACTAACCCGGTTTATCCATATACAACCGCAGGAAGTTTACAGGAAGGGTACGATGTACAAATGGCTGCAGGAACGCCTCTTGAGATTTCTATAATAGATACACGCGTTACGGGTGACAGTATACGGGCCGATGTAACATTAAACCTCGTTGCTCCTTTACCGGCAGGAGATCACTATTTAAGAGTTATGGCTGTAGAAAGATGGATCCACTATGCCTCTCCACCTGGAAACAACGGCGAGGCAGATTTCTATGATGTTTTCAGAAAAGCTTATCCCGATATTTTGGGTACTTCAATTCCTACAGCTGCCGGCACATATAATTATTCTTTTACATATCCATTAGATATGGCTGTTTGGGTTGATTCCATGATTTATTCGATAGCATTTGTTCAGGATGATGCTACCAAAATTGTATGGGGTTCTGCAAAGGGAAGAGACCTTCCGCTGGATGTAATGTTCGAAAAAAATACTTCCATTGTTGAAAAACCGGTTGCACACTCAAGCAATAATAGCGAACTGCCCCATTTCCTTTTTAATGAATCTGATGAGTTAATGGGCGGCTTTAACGTAGAATTATTTGAAGGTGGCTTTCCTCCAGCAGGGTGGCAGGTGATAAATCCTGATGGTGGTATAACTTATGGGCAGTACGATGGTGCCAACGGACCAACTTTGGGCGGTTCAAAATCGGTAATGTTGGATTTTTACTCATATTCAAGCATCGGAGCCTCCGATACTATGAATACCCGGATCTTTACAGGATTAGAACCAACTGATTCTATAAAATTTGATTATGCCCACGCAGAGTATCCGGGGTATGGTCCGGATAGATTAATAGTTAGAGTTTCTATTGATGGAGGACAAACATTCCCGTTTACAATATTTGATAAGGCAGGAGCCGAACTGGCAACTGTTCCAGAAACTTCTAGTAGCTTTGTCCCAACAAATAGAAGCGAATGGGCAGCCTTCTCATATTCTTTAGATGGAGTGGTATCCTCTGTAGAGATTCTTGAGGAGAACATTCCCGTTGGTTTTAGTTTGGCACAAAACTATCCAAATCCTTTTAATCCATCTACCATAATTAATTATTCAGTTCCCCAAACCGCACCCGTTAGGATTAAAGTTTTTGATATAACCGGTAGTGAAGTAGCAGTTTTAGTCAATGAAGTAAAGAATCCGGGGAATTATCAAATAATATTTGATGCCTATAATATTGCCTCGGGCGTCTACTTTTATCAAATGAGTGCCGGGGAATTTATTTCTGTTAGAAAAATGAGCATACTGAAATAGGGTAATAATAATTTTAGAGGCGGAGTAATGTTTTACTCCGCCTGATTAAAAAATAATGGACATATTGCAAGGGGGTAAGAATGTAGACATTAATTT
>JBATTD010000213.1:0-1553 GCA_049670345.1 Ignavibacteriaceae bacterium | reverse complement strand
AAAAAATATTCTAACTTTATTCAATTCCCAATCTTATTGGAGAAAGAAAAAGTTAATACCGTTTCTGCTATTTGGCGCGAACCAAAGAGTTCTGTAACTAAAGAGCAATATGCTGAATTTTATAAGTACTTGAGTTTCGATAGCGAAGAGCCATTCGAGATAATTCACACATCCGTTGACGCACCGATTCAGTTCAGCACACTTCTTTTCATTCCACCAAAAACCAATGAGTGGTACAAGTATAACCGGGATGACTATGGTTTGGATCTTTATGTAAGAAGAGTATTGATTCAGCATAAGAATAAAGACCTGCTGCCAGAATATTTAAGCTTTATTGTAGGCGTGGTGGATTCGGAAGATTTGCCGTTGAACATATCGAGAGAGACTTTACAGGAAAACATAATCTTCAATAAAATTTCATCAAGCGTTACAAGCCAGGTGCTCTCGTATCTACAAAAAATTGCTAAAGATGATACGGAACAATATGCAATATTTTGGAAAACGCATGGCCAGATATTCAAACTTGGTTATATGGATTTTGCAAATGCAGATAAATATAAAAGTCTACTACGTTTCAATTCATCTTTAAGTAAAGATGCTGACGAATTAGTTTCGCTCGAAAAATATGTTGAGCGGATTAAAAAAGATCAGAAGGAAATTTATTATGCGTTTGGCGCCAGCAGAGACGCCCTTGCAATGGATCCGCATCTTGAATTATTTAGAAGCAAAGGTATTGAAGTTCTTTACCTTTACGATCCGGTAGATGAGTTTGTAATAAATGCTCTTGGTAAGTTTAACGATTTTGACCTAAAATCAGTTGAAAATGTTGATCCTTTGAAGCTTGAAAAAATGGAATCAGTCGAAGAGAAAAAAGATTCTGTTGAAAAACTTTCAAGCGATGACCAGCTTCATTTCGATAGTCTGTTAGCAAAAATGAAAGACATTTTAGGTGACAGGGTTGAAGAAGTAAAAGAATCAAAAAGATTAACCGGTAGTCCTTCCTGCCTTGTTGCCAAAGAAGATGGAATGTCTGCTTCAATGTTAAAGATGATGAAAATGGCTAATCAGCAGGTTGGGGATCTTAAGAAAAATTTTGAAGTGAATAAAGACCACAAACTCATTCGAAATGTATTAAGTGTGTTTAAAAAATCATCGGAAGATGAATACACTAAAAACGTAACCGAACAATTATATGAATCAGCATTATTGCTGGAAGGTTCACTCGAAGATCCGCACAAGCTGGTTAACAGGCTGAACAAAATGATGGAAGAATCGAGTGATTGGTATGTTGAGGTGAAAAAATATTAATCCCCCATTAGGAGGATGTCGCAAAAGTTTTGACTTTTTTGTCATTCCCGGCTTGACCGGGAATCTGATAACTTGTGGTGAAGAGATTCCCACTTTCGTGGGAATGACAGTTCGTTCTTGTCATTCCCAACTTGATTGGGAATCTCAAAAATAAAATGGATAAATGAAAAACTATTATGTTTATGTATTGACCAATAAACCGCGCGGTACATTATACATTGGAATGACCAACAACCTAGTTCGAA
>JBATTD010000212.1:0-2092 GCA_049670345.1 Ignavibacteriaceae bacterium | reverse complement strand
GGATTTCCGGGAGACATTTTAATCTCGGTTTCAGTTAATGTCACTTGTCTGATATATGCTGTTATATCAGCAATATTTTCGCCGGTAAGAGCGGGATACAGCATTTTAAGTTCTTTCATTTTTTCCTGCATCGCAGGTCCGTGATTCCACATCGCCTGAGCCATGTACAGCGGTGATGCATATTCCTGTAACCTCGCAAAATCCGGTACGCCACTATTTCCGTTACCTGAAACCTTATGACAATTCAAACAACTTTTTGAAGTTAAAAGTTTTTTGCCTGAAGAAACGCTGCCCGGTTCTCCAAGATATCTTAGATAATAAATGAAATAAATGAGGTCTAACATTTCTTTTTCATTAAACCGTGGTCTTTCAATCTTTAATTGACGGAATTTTCTGTCCATTTCCGGAATATGATTCCAGATAATAGAAGCCAACTCTAAAAAACTGCCGTAGTATTTTTGTCTTGCCAGATCGGGGCCCAGAGTCCCTCCATACCCGCTTAAAGAATGACAAAATATACAACCCTTATCTTCAAAGACTATTCGTCCATCTAACGGGTTCGATGGTAATTTTAACTCTTGTGCTACAGCAGCAAAAGCAAATTGAAAGAAAATTATCGTGGTTAAAATCAACCCTTTCATTTCTATTCACCTGAAGATTTGTTAATTATTTTATGCTCTTTTTTATGGAATCCAACAAACACATACGTGAGTATTGCTGCCAAAGTAAAAAACACAGGTATTGCAATGAAACTAATTCCCAAAGAGACACCGGGTACATCATTCAAATCCACAGAAACTGCAATAAGATTAATAATCCAAATAGCGATACCCAGTACGAAAATCCAGATTAGTGAAATACTTGAAACCTGTGCGCCGAATATTAGTTTTTCTCTAATCGAGTTTGAACTACCATTTATTTTACTTTTTGCTTCCATTTCTAACAACAATATAATTTATTTACAATTGGATAATTTACTCTGTAACTTCTCCTGATCCCGGCAAGTAGCTATGAACCCGTTTTTCAACATCCTCAATTCCCTCTTTTCGTCCTTCCTCAATTTCCCAGATAGAAATAATCGGGAAAAATTTTGAGAACAATACGTAACCTAATACAAAAACAGCCAGGGCACCAATAAACAAAGCCCATTCAGTTAGTGAAGGGAAGTACATAGTGGTGTTCAAATCGAATCTTGGATTTGCTAAAGAAGGCACAACTATATTTAATCTTTCAAGCCACATTCCTATAACAACTGCAATTGAGGCAATAAGAATTCCTTTGATAGTCTTAAACTTCTTAAATGCGAGGATAATGACAGGAATAAAGAAATTACAAACGATCATGCCCCAGAAAAACAACGCATATGGACCAAACAGCTTATAATGTATAATTTCCATTTCATGTGGTTCTGAACCAAATATTCCAGTAAGGTATTCAGAAAATGTGAAGTAGAACCAAAGTAAAGACATTATCAATAGTAATGTCCCGAGATAATTAAAATGAATTAGTTTCAAATAATTTTCGAGATGAAATACTTTTCTAAAGGCGATCATTGCTATCATTAAAGCAGCAATTCCTGAGAAAATAGCACCAACAACAAAGTAAGGTCCAAAGATTGTGCTGTGCCATCCGGGTTGCAATGTCATTGAAAAGATGTATGATATTACTGTATGAACTGAAATAGCAATAGGAATAACCATTACCATCAGAATATTTATTGCCTTGTTAAGAACTTTCTTTTGATGTTCGGTTCCTTGCCATCCCCAGGAAAGAAATTCATAGAACCATTTTAGTTTTCCACCCCTGTCTCTAAGTTTTGCAATATCCGGTATCATGGGTAAATACAGATATACTGTGCTTGCCGTAAAATAAGCTGTGATACTTGTAACATCCCAGAGAAGTGGAGACTGTAGTCTTCCGGCAGTAAAAATATTTAATATTCTGTCTGGTCTTCCTAAATCGAGTATTGGATGTAATCCTCCGATAGCAAGAACGATAGCAGTAATAACCTCAGCCATTCTGGTTATCGGTCTTCTCCATTCAGCCTTGGATAATCTTAAAATAGCTGAAATGAGAGTTCCTGCGTGGCTTA
>JBATTD010000211.1:0-7642 GCA_049670345.1 Ignavibacteriaceae bacterium | reverse complement strand
GTGATAATGTCAAATAGCGAACCGGAACTTATTTTTACGGATCCTGTTTTTGCTGTACAAACAATTGAAGATTATATTCAGTACAACCATAATTTTGAATTCAGATTTAGGATACAGCAGGTTGGATATACAACTTTAAACAAAGTTGAAGGAAAAACTAACTTTCAGGAGGAGTTCGTTTTCGATCTTAAGACAGATGAAGCAATAAATCAAAATGATGAGATATTTGTAATGCCATTACTTGAAAAACAAATTACTTCAAGAATGCGAAAAAAATCCGGAAGAGAAATAAAAAGGGATATAATCTTTAAACCTGAAAATCAGAATAAGCTCGGATTTATTGAAAAAGATACAGAACCCCCTAAAACAAAAAAGGAAGTTGTTTCTCAAGAACTTACGAAAAGGTATGAACGTGTGGCAGAAGGTGAAATGATTTACGCCGGTAATAGATTAATTTTGGGTAAGATAAAAAGGTTGCAAGCTGAAAAAAAACAGATTGAATTTCCATTTTCAAATGAAAGGCGAATTAGCATAGAAGATTATCAGATTTTAGAATCATCAAGGAATTTTCAGCAAAAACAGAGGAAACCATTAAATGAAGAAGAATCACTCAGTACTGATAATCCAAATGAATTGAGATTAAATTTATCGGATAGTGAAATGAATAAAGAGGAAAAATTTCAAAAAGTGCAGAGCTCTGCACCTGTAACTATTCGCAAAGTAGAAATAAATGAAAACGGTTCTCAATCGCAGGTGGAAATGAAAAAATCTAAAAATCATAAAGATGATTTATTCTCTAACTTTCTCAATAACCTGCAAAGTGAAAGTATATCGAAAATAAAAAAGAAGAAAAAAAGATATAAAGAATCAGATATAATCCAGATGTTTAAATCTGTGCAGAGTGCAAATTTTAATAAGGATGGTGATCAAAATAATAATAGCGTTTTAAAAGCTGGTAAAAATGGAAAGCTTAAATAAGCTGTTTTATTTCTCAGTTATGATTTGACTAATAAGTTTTGGCAGATTATCAAAACTATTTTTACGATTGAACTCGATAATGTTTTCTTTAAAATTTACTTCTTCTTTTTTGCTTAAATATTCTTTATATCCTTTTACTATTTCATCTTCTGAATCAGGTTTAATTACAAATCCTGTTTTTCCTTCGATTACAAACTCAGCCAAACCACCCACATTTGTTACAATTACGGGTTTATTAAAACCGTAAGCAACATTCAGAATCCCGCTTTGTGTAGCGCTTCTGTATGGTAGAACGACAACGTCCGAAGCAAGATAATATTTTGCAACTTCTTCGTTAGCCACAAATTGGTTAATAACTTTAACTCTTTCCTGGATATTTAATTCTTCGATCAATTTAAAATAACTATTGGGATTATCATAAAACTCACCAACCACAAGTAGAAACGTGTTTGGAAATTTTTGTAGAATCTTCGGAAATGCTTTCAGCAGAATATCCAGCCCTTTATATTTTCTTACGTATCCAAAAAATAATATAACCTGGTCATCTCTATTAATTCCTAATTGACTTTTAAATTTTGATAACTCTGATATATCATCACTTTTGTAACAATCATAAATTGGTAATTCGGAGCGAAATATTTTACTTCCTTTAGCGAACCTTTCAAGTTCTTCTTCAACATTTTTGGATAGTGCTAAAAACATCGAAGCATTTCTGAGTCCAATTTTAGTGAGAAATTTATCAATCCTGTTTGCTTCGTGCGAAACAACATTTTCAGTAATAAATAAAATTTTATTTGAATATTCTTTTTTTATCAATGAGGAAATTACTCCATGGCAAAATCCAAAAAACGGATGCCACCAATCAAAAATAATTAAATCAGCTTTTTCCTGTATAATTCGTTTTGCAACTTTGTACCAGTTCAAAGGTGAGATAGAGTTAACTAACCTTTCACTTGGGACATTAAAAACTTGCATTTCGCTTTTATCAAACTGTGTTGTGCCCGGGAATAAAAGGGAAGGGTAGAGTAACGTGTAATTAAATATTTTTACATCGAAATCATTCTTTAAAACATCAAATGTTTGTGTTACGAAGAGTGCATTTCCTCCCCTGTACGGATATGCAGGGCCAATAATGATTATCTTTTTTTTTGTTTCCGGTTTCAAGTTGAAAAGATTTTAGTAGTGTTAATTATTTAATTCAACAATGACTAAAGTACTAAATGGTGTAAGAATATAAAAACTGTATATCTGATTTATCCTCTTCATTCTCTAAATAATAATGAATCATCAATACCCGGTTCATCATCGGATGACATTGAAAACATTGAGCTGAGCATATCCTTAAATTGGATTCCATTCTCCAGTCTTGATCTGCTGAGCAATGAATGTTCGGATAGACCAAAAAGAATAAATTCCATCAATAAATATTTTATATCAGCATCTTCTTTGGGATGATATTTATTAACAACTTCTTTAAGACCCGGGACAGATCTCAATTTCTTTTTGTAATCCTTGTTTGCGAGTTCAGAAAGTAAATCAATTTTATTTCCTTTCTGGAACCATTGAATAATTGAAAGATATGGACTCTCGGTTTCCATTTTTTTGAGTTTTTCAGGTGATGGAAAAAGTTTTCCAAAATTATTTCTTATCGCTTTACCTATTAAAATTTGTGCTACTTTATATGGTCCCTCTTGTTCACCTTCGTAAACTAATTCTATTTTTCCTGTAATGGATGGAAAGACACCGAACAAATCGCTAACTCTTAATTGAGTCTCTTCTTCATTGTTAAGAAGATTTCTTCTCTCTGCCGTACTTATGAGATTTTCGTATGCCGAGATAGTTAACCTTGCGGAAACACCGCTCTTTTCATCTATATATTCACTTTCTCTTGCTTCAAATGCAATCAGTTCTATCAACTCTGTCATCAAATCACCTGCTTTAATCCGGTTCTTCTGATCGACAGCTAAATTTGCTTCCTGTGCTGTAATTAATCGTGAGTGTTCAACATTTTTCGGATAGTGCGTTAAGATTTGGCTGTCAATCCTATCTTTCAATGGTGTAACGATTGATCCACGGTTAGTGTAATCTTCAGGATTAGCAGTAAATACAAATTGAATATCAAGAGGCATTCTTACTTTAAAGCCGCGAATTTGTATATCTCTTTCTTCAAGAATGTTAAATAGAGCAACCTGGATTCTTGCTTGAAGATCGGGTAATTCGTTAATAACAAAAATTGAGCGATGTGATCTCGGAATTAATCCAAAGTGAATTACTCTTTCATCCGAATAAGGCAGTTTTAGTGATGCAGCTTTAATCGGGTCTACGTCGCCAATCAGATCTGCGACTGATACATCCGGTGTTGCTAATTTTTCTGTATACCTATCTTCCCGGTGGAGCCATTCTATTTTTAAGTTATCACCATCTTCACTTATTTTTTGCTTGGCAATAACAGAAAGCGGGTTGAATGGATCATCATTTAGTTCTGAGCCATCAATTACCGGAATATATTCATCCAATAAGTTTATCATTAATCTTGCTATCTTAGTTTTTGCCTGCCCGCGTAATCCAAGTAAGATTAAATTATGACGTGATAAAATTGCTGTCTGCAGTTCCGGAATAACAGTACTATCGAAACCAATTATACCTTCAAAAGGGTTCTCACCTTTCTTAAGAAAAGAGATGAGGTTTTCGCGCATTTCATCTTTAATGGATTTAGTTTTATAACCACTTGATTTGAGTTCGCCAAATGTTTTTATTGATATTAAGTTCATTAATTTCCTATTTTGTTTTAGTGTACACGCTTTCTTCTGTTTCTTATATAATCTTCAAAAATAAAATCACCCAAGCCGTCTAAGCTGCTGTAATAAGCTCTTCCGTTGTTTGTTTTTGTGAAATCTCGTACAAATTCCTGCAAAAATGGATCTCGGGCAATCATAAATGTTGTAACGGTTATGCCCATCTTTCTGCATCTTGCTGCCTGGTCTAATGTTTTATTTATAATTCTTCTATCCAAACCAAAACTGTTTTTGTAGTATTTTATTCCTACTTTTAGGCAAGTTGGTTTTCCGTCTGTTATCATAAAAATTTGTTTATTGTTTGTCTTCCTCTTTCTTAAAATATTATTTGCAAGATCCAAGCCTGCAACAGTATTTGTATGGAAAGGACCAACCTGCAGATAAGGAATATCTTTCATTTTAATTTCCCATGCATCATTACCAAAAACAATTATATCGAGAGTATCTTTTGGATACTTTGTTGTGATAAGTTCCGACAGCGCCATTGCAACTTTTTTTGCGGGTGTTATTCTGTCTTCACCGTATAATACCATCGAGTGAGAAATATCTATCATCAAAACTGTTGAATTAAGTGCCTTGTAATCAAGCTCTTCAATTTCAAGATCTCTTTCAGTTAATTTGAAATCATCAATACCATGATTTATCTGTGCATTTTTAATGGAATTTGTAACATCAATTTGATCGAGTTTATCTCCAAAATAAAATTCACGTCGTTCCGATGTTAATTCATCTCCATGCCCGGAATAAGGTGTTGAATGATTTCCACGAGTAGATTTTTTTAATTTGTTAAATATTTCTTCCAAAGATTGCCGCCGTATAGTTCGCTCGCTTTCAACAGTTAGATTAAGTACTCTGCCGGAATCATCTTCCTTAATGAAATCCCTGTCTTTCAAATCATCAATAAAATCACCCATACCATAATTTTCATCAGTAAGATTATATTTCCTATCCAATTCATTCATCCAATTAAGTGCTTCGGACACATCGCCCGAAGTAACAACAATAAGCTGCATAAAGATTTTGAGAAGATTCTCAAAACCCCCCTTATTTGAATCATCGGGGATATATTGTGTAAATCTGTGACCGATCATTTTTTGCTATAGTGCTCTTATTTTATAAGAATTAACTTTATGGTTATTAATAATGCTGATTATGAAGATATATTTTATTTCCTCATAACACAAGTTAATATTTATGGAACATTGATTTGAAATGTTTAATAGAGTGTTTTTGATTAATTAGAGAAATACGAATAAATAATGTGGCTAACTCAAAAATATCACCATTATTTATTCTCTATACCTTAGAGATCTTGCGGTCTTAAGTTATGATCTTTACGAAGATATAAACTATTCACAATAATTTTTGAAACAGCCACAAAAGAAGATTATTTTTTATCCAGTGTTGCACGGGTTTCTAATATATTATCTATAATATGATATTCTTTTGCTTCTTTGGATGTAAGAAAATAATCACGGTCACAGTCTTTAGTAATCTGTTCCATAGTTTTACCGGTATGCTCTACAAGAATATTATACAATGTATCCCTGGTTTTCAGCATTTCCTTAGCATGTATTTCAATATCAGTAGTTTGCCCTTGCAGCCCGCCAATCCATGGTTGATGAATCATGATTTTTGCATTTGGTAAGGCAGACCTTTTACCATCAGTACCGCCTGCAAGAAGAATAGCGCCCATACTTGCAGCCATTCCAACACAGATTGTAGAAACATCCGGTTTTATGTAGCGCATTGTATCATAGATTGCTAAGCCGGCTGTAACGCTTCCGCCGGGAGAATTTACATAAAGGTTTATATCTTTTTCAGAATCTTCTGCTTCTAAAAAAATTAATTGTGCAATTGTTAAACTTGCAATGTGGTCGTCAATCGGTGTACCGATAAAGATTATCCTTTCGCGCAGGAGTCGTGAATAAATATCCATACCGCGTTCGCCACGGCCTGTTTGCTCGATGACATAGGGTACCAGCTGATTAAATATTTCGGGATGATTTTTCATTATTTTTCCTTTGTTTCACTTTTATTAAAATTTTCAGGATCTAGCTTTTCAACATTGTTTTTTTCTTTAAGAAATTCGAATAATTTTTGATCCAATATTTTTTCATTCTGACCGGAATTCTTATAATAGGTTAATAATTTTTCTGTAGGAATTCCTGTCTTTTCGGCATCTTTTTCTGCAAGTTCTTTTATCTCATCATCTGTTACAGAAATATTTTCTTTTTTAAGTAGCGCCGATTTTATAAGAAACCACTTTACATCATTTTCTGCAGTTGTTTTAAGACGTTCTTTCAACTCGTTTGTGTTCACCTTAGGATGTCCTTGCTTCTTAAGATATTCCTCCTCATTTTTTACGAGTTCCTCAAGAATATTATTTACTAATGTTGATGGAGGAGTGAATTCATTATTTTTAATAAGAGTTGTTATCAATGTACCTCGTAGAATTTCTTCGACCTTTGCCTCGTAAAAATTTTCAATATCTTTTTTTACTTCTTTCTTCAAATCTGCTTCGTTCGAGACTTTATCCTTTGTTATTTTTTTTATGAATTCTTCATTTAGTTCCGGCAAAATGATTTTCCTAATTCCTTTTATCTCAACTTTATAATTATAGTTTTCTTTTACTTTTTCCTCTTCACCCTTATCATTTTTTACAGTTCTTTCTTCATCAAAACTAAAGCTAAAAGATTCACCGACTTTTTTCGCTTTTGAATTTTCAAGTATTTCTTTATTTACACCCTCACTGGTCAGGTCGATTTCTAATTTTTCACCATTTTCATTTTCGGATTCACCTTTATCATTTAGCCTATAAACCAGAACATCTAAAAGAAAATTATTATCATCGCCAACAACTTCAGCTTCTTCTAAACTTTTATTGGCACGAACCTGATGATCGATCTCTTTTTCAACATCCGAATCTTTAATCTTAAAATCCGGTATCTCAATTTTCTGATCGGTATAATCTTTCAATTCAATTTGAGGAACAACTTCATATTTAACTTTAAAGTTCAGGTCCTCACCCGGTTTGAAATCAAAATCAGTCATTGTTGGCTGGCCAATGGGATTTAGATTTTTTTCTTTCGCAATTTCCCAGAATTGTTTATTGGCTATTTTTTCAGAAGCTTCATATTCTAGTGAATCACCAAATCTTTTCTTTAAAATGTTCTTAGGCACTTTGCCTTTACGAAAGCCCGGCAATAGAATATTTTTTGTCTGTTTTTTTACTTCTGCTTCAATATCGTTTTTAACATCATCAAATTTCAGTGATATCTCAATTTCATTCTCCGATACAGAAAGTTCTTTAACATTTAATTCCACAACAACCTCAACTTAACTAATTATTTATTATAATCTTTGGAAAAGAATACCGTGCGAGAACGGGGACTCGAACCCCGACACCTCTCGGTACTAGATCCTAAATCTAGCGCGTCTACCAAATTCCGCCATTCTCGCAAATAGTCTAAAATTATCCATAATATTCAAAATGCCTTCTCTGAATCTCAAAAAAGGCAATAATTTATAATGGTATAAAAAAGAGTTACAAATATACTGCCTGCAATTGTGTATATCAATTCCTTTATTTGCTGAAGATTTAATTAAGTAATAAGACATGCAATGATAAATGAAATAGTAAAATGAAAATGTTTGTAACATTGAATTAATACAAATTTGCCTTATATTTAATAATTAAATTATTCTGTGAATTATTAAAATTATAAATTATTCTTTCAAAATGGGCTACAAGTACACATCAATTTCAAAAAAAGGCAGTGATAAAGAGCGTAATGAAGATTTCATCGGTATTTTGGAATTGGAAGATGGAATTTTATGCATCGTTTGTGATGGGCTGGGTGGCGGAC
>JBATTD010000210.1:0-1608 GCA_049670345.1 Ignavibacteriaceae bacterium | reverse complement strand
TCAATTTTTTTCGGATCAATAAGAACAAACTTTACGTCTGAAGGATGTTTGGTAAAAAGCAAACTGCTTATGATCATGTTGATACCGACACTCTTGCCTGAACCTGTTGAGCCGGCAATCAATAAATGCGGCATTTGAGATAGATCAGTTATGAAGACGTTTCCATCTATGGTTTTACCAAGTGCTAAGGGCAGTTCGACTTTTGACTTATATATATTGCCTAAAACTGATCCCGCAGTAACAAGTGAAGCTTTTTTATTTGGAATTTCAACACCAATTGCTCCCTTGCCAGGTATTGGTGCTATTATTCTTATTCCTCTTGCAGCCAAAGCAAGAGCAATATCATTCTCCAGTGCAACTATTTTGCTAATCTTTACGCCTGGAGCAGGTACAATTTCATATAATGTAACTACAGGACCGGGAGTTACAGAAATATCTTTAATGTCAATATCAAAAAGTTTTAGTTTTTCTTTCAGCAGTTCGGCATTTCTTTTTAACTCCTCTTCTGCAACTTGAAAATTATCTTCCGGGACAGCATCAAGCAGATCTAATCCCACCATTTTATAATTAATGTTTTCTTCCCACGGATCCGGAAGTTTTTCTTCTGCTATTCGGTCATTATCTTTTTTAGGTATTTCTCCTGTTTTTTCCAAATCAACTTTTTTCTTTTGATCTTCAAGCAGTTTGTTTTTAACTATAGAAGATGGTTGGTCATCTTTACGAATGATCTGGATATTTGTCTTAATTTCCTCTTCAGCCATTAAATCTTCAGCAGTTATTAGAGCTTTTTCTTCTTTTTTCTTTTTCTTCTTATCGGAACGAAGCTTTTTAATTTTTAATAAGTTAGTGTCATCCTCTTCAATACCCTCGGTTGAAGAATTTATTTTTTCTTTTGATCGCAAAGACTGAAACAGATTTTTAATGAATAAAAATATTTTTTCAATTTTTATATCAAAGGCAAATATCAGCAGAGCTATTATAGCTGAAATTAAAAGTAAGATGCTAATAACTCCTCCAAGCAGATTGCTCAACAAACTGCCGAGGTAATCACCAACTAAACCGGAAAGTTCATAGTTCCCTGTCAAAACGTTATAATGAGTTCTGAAAACACCAAAAAAGGAGGCAATTATTATCCCGCTTAAAAGAAGAAAATTTGAGCTGTGAATTAAAATTCGGGTTGTTACTCTTTTAAAGAATGAAATACCAAAAATAAAAAAGAGCATAGGAAAGACAATGGAGAAATATCCGATGGTTGATTTTATAAAAAAATCTGAAATGTATGCGCCGAAGATTCCTGCCCAATTGTGTATCTCGACACCATGTTCACTCGTTGAAAATAATCCTGTTAAATTTGCTTCATCCCTTCTATCGTACGAGATAATGCTGAACAAAAGAAAAGTTGAGAATAAAATAAGAAGGATGCCAAGTATTTTTTTTGTTTTATCAGATGAAAAACTGAAATAATTTTCTTTGTTATTCTTCCTTAAATTATTATTTCTTTTTTTTTTAACAGCCATATTATTCTCGCTCTTTAATTAATCAAGAACGCTTTTTAGATTTCTTCAAATCAAGTGATTTTAACTTGATTCCGTCAAAGTACGGTAGTAC
>JBATTD010000209.1:0-4231 GCA_049670345.1 Ignavibacteriaceae bacterium | reverse complement strand
GGATGGTGCACTTACCTACAAGATCCATGTTCCGGCGAATCCTCCTGCCAAGGATTTTTGGGCATTAACTGTATATGACACTCAAACTCGTTCACAACTACAGACAGACCAGAAATTCCCAACAGTTGGAAGTCAAACCGATGGTCTTAAAATGAATGCAGATGGATCGTATGATATCTATTTCGCTCCTGAAGCACCGGCAGGTTTTGAGAATAACTGGTTACAAACTATACCCGGAAAAAGTTGGTTTGGTGCGTTTCGAATGTATGGACCATTGGAAGCATGGATAGATAAAACCTGGCGCCCAAGTGATATTGAGTTAGTTAAATAATAAAAATTATAAATAATTTAGGATCAGTATTATGAAAACAATATCAAAACTATATCAAATTCCTTCAGTATTGCTTATAGCATTGCTATCAATCTTTGCCTTAACGCCAGCGCATGCACAGTTCGGCTTGACGAAAGTGGATAAACTGGATTACGTTAAGGTTACTGCTAATAATTATGTTCGTGCCGAATCGGATATGCAGATGAAAGTTTATATCGAAAAGTTTGGCTGTTTCGGAAAGTTACATCACAACCGCGCAGCATACGACGTAAACAACCAGATCACGATACGAGGCAACAGGGACACTTACTATTCTTTTGGTGTTTTTGACTTATCCTCCCCGCTGACGGTTGAATTGCCGGAGAACAATGGGCGCTATCAGTCCATAATGATCGTTAGTCAGAATCATTCGATCTGGGGGTTCTACGGTCCAAAGAAAGGCACCCTGACAGTAGAAAAAGTTGGATCGAGATACGCTCTTTTGTGTGTTCGCACCTTTGTTGATCCCAATGATGAAGCTGACGTAGCGGATGCGCAGAAGCTACAGGATCAAGTTCTTCTCCAGCAGGAAGACATAGGCAGTTTCGAAGTACCTGACTGGAAGATCGAAGAAGTGGAAGAAGCACGAAACCGGATCAATTTTACCGGATCAACAAATCCGGCTTGGGGAAAAGCATTTGGCGTGAAAGAGGAACTGGACCCGATTTACTGGATGCTTGGTGCTGCCTATGGCTGGGGCGGATTACCGGGAAAAGATGCTACCTATCAGAACTTCGTTCCTGAACAGAATGATGGAAAAACCGCCTACACCCTTACCGTCAAGGACGTGCCAGTGGATGCCTTCTGGTCTGTAACGCTCTACGATGACAAGGGCTTGATGCCGATCAACAAGTACAATGCCTACTCTTTCAATAATGTCACCTCAGAAAAAAATAAAGACGGAAGTACCACCATTCATTTTGGGGGTGATCCGGAACAAGCTAATTTTCTACCGATCGTGACCGGATGGAATTACATTGTTAGGTTATACCGACCGCAAGCTGAAATTTTGGATGGAAGTTGGACATTTCCCAAGCCGGAAGCGGTTGAATAGAGTGCACATACTTTAAAGAAATAAAACAGGTCGTAATGTTTAAGACAAAGATTCTCTGCACAGTAATTCTGATTATGTTTCCTCTTTTTGGGTTTGCTCAAGATATTCTTAAAGATTTTGAGAAAATCCTAATCCGGAATGTGACAGTAATTGATCAAGCCGGAGAATCGGAAGATGTGGTTGTCAGCATTCTCATTGAGCAAAAAGAACTTGAGCTGATCAGTCAGGATAAGATTCCCCTGTCAGAAGCGGATATTACGCTTGATGCCAAGGGAGGATTTGTTCTGGGTAAGCTTGAAGTAGGAACCCCGGCTGCCTTTATTATCCTCGATCAGGATCCGCGAACCAATGCAGATGTGATCTTGGATACAAAGACCTACGCAGTATTTGCGGTCTCTAAAGGTGAGGTAGTGCTGAATAAATTGATTCGGATTGATGTTGATTTGAGCGAGCAATTAAGTGGCTGGACATCGTATGCACCACCGCCAGTGGCTTTGCCATTATCTTATCAGAACAAGCGAAAATGGAATGTTGTCAGGACCAAGCCGATTACTGCATTATTTGGTGGAGCCATTCTTATGGAAAACACGCGCTGGCTTTCGCAAGATCCTGCAAACAAAGAGCAAGTGGGAGATCTCGGCGAATTTGTTGGAGGTTCGGTTCGTGGATTTCGAGCTGCCGTGGGAGGTACATTCAATTTCGAAAAACCATGGACATTCTTATTTTCTTTTGGTACCCGGGCTTTTGAACGGGGCTTTAGGCAGGGCGACCTGGATGAGTTTGTATTTTATGATTACAGGGTGGGTATTCCTATAGGAAAAGCTACATTGAGCTTTGGTAAAACAAAGGAAACTATTTCTCTTTCAAGATTGTCCGCAATGATCTACGAGCCCGCTCAGCAAGAGCGCGCCTCAGTTGCAGATGGGCTTTTACCTGCCAGAAATATAGGTATTGTTTTCAATAACACAATGATTAATGAGCGGATGTCCTGGGCAACCGGAGTATTCAATAACTGGTTTGAAGAGGGGCGATCGTTTTCTGATAACCCAACCGTGATTACCGGGCGTATCACAGGACTACCTTTTTTATCCGAGGATGAAAGCAATCTTCTCCATCTGGGGATTGCCGGTCGGTATTCGAATGCGGCAGGAGGGATTCGCTACAGGGCCAAAACAGAGATTTTCAGTGGACCGGTTTCTGTTGATACGGATTTGATTGATGATGCGGAATCTACTTTTCACATAGGGTTGGAAGCGGCCTGGAGAAAAGGCCCTTTCATTTTAATTAGCGAGTATATCCAGTCTAATGTTAGCTCATCTACTTACAACAGTCCAACCTTCAACGGTTATTACGTGGTTGCTTCTTATATCTTTACAGGTGAAATGCGTCAGTACAATAAGCGCAGCGGATTATTTCAAAGAGTTTCTATCGCCAATGGAGTTAATTCCGGAGGTTGGGGTACATGGGAAGTATATAGCCGCTTGTCATCAATCGATTTAATCGATGGAACAATTGATGGCGGTAAAATGAATACATTTTCACTTGGACTTAACTGGTGGCCACTGGCGGCTATTCAGGTAAATGTTAATTACCGGTATTCTGAACTTGATCGTTATGGTCTCACTGGTTTCAACCATGGTCTTGTAACACGTCTTTCATTTGTACTAGAATAAATGAATACAAAGGAATAATTTATGAATCAATTTATAGATGTTCTGCTCTCATTCAGTGGTGCAGTGATTACAGTATTTATTATTATCCTATCCTTTATTGTAAGTAAATGGATTTTTAAAAGAATAGAACAAGAAAAGGAAAAAAGTACAATAACCCGCCAGGTTATTTATCTGATTATTATTCTTCTTGGTGCCCTGGCATTAGCAATTTCTTTACCAATTGAGCAAACGTTAAAGGCCCAGGTTATAGGTCTGATTGGAATTGTAATAAGCGCAGCTTTTGCTTTTAGCTCAACTACCTTAATCGGCAATGCATTAGCCGGCTTAATGAATGCCAATATAAAAAATTTCAAACTTGGTGATTTTATTAGAATCGAAAACAATTTTGGCAGGGTTACTAAAAAAGGATTGTTCAGAACTGAAATACAAACCGAAGATCGAAATTTAACCTCGCTGCCAAATCTTTATATTGCCAACAACCCGTTAAAAATTATAAGGGAATCCGGGACTATAATTTCAACTACTGTTTCTTTAGGTTACGATTTAAACCGGTCAAAGATTGAAAATGCGTTATTGGAAGCTGCAAAGAATGCAGGATTAACTGAACCATTTGTATTTATAACTAACCTGGGCGATTTCTCGGTTACTTACAAAATCAATGGAATGCTAACAGACATTTCCAAATACTTTACTGTAACTTCAAAGCTAAACGCTAATGTTATGGACCATTTACACAATGGAGGTATTGAAATAGTATCTCCCAAATTTATGAATCAAAGACAGGTTAATGATATGCAATTCATACCTGAAATCACCAAAGAGAGCAAATCTGCCCGGGCTGAAAAGTCACCGGAAGACATTGTTTTCGATAAAGCAATAAAAGCCGATAAAATTGATGATAAGATTGAATCGTTAGAAAAAATAGATGAAGAAATAAAACAGTTAAAATCAGCATCGAAAGATGCAAAAGACAAGGAAGAAATAAATAAACGAATAAAAACACTTGAAGAATTAAAAGATAAAATAAATTCAACTATAGTTGATGAGAAAAAGAAATTGGATGAAGAAAAGTGACAATTGAAGATTTATTTCTTTGAATTTTCGTCTTCTGGATTTTGATTTATAAACAAATTG
>JBATTD010000208.1:0-1929 GCA_049670345.1 Ignavibacteriaceae bacterium | reverse complement strand
CTTTATCAGGTCGGCAGTAAACTCACAGATATGAACCATCTTTGTAGATTTTGCATTTTCAAATTTTGTCCCGGTAATAGGGGAAATGGGTTCTTCAAGAAAATCAGCGGGACCATTCATAGTATCCATATATTGATGGAGCACCCTCCACATATGACCACACTCGCCACCAAGTATCCATTTAACACCAAGCCGTTTAGCTTCAGCATAAATTTTAGTGTTTAACGATTTCATCAAATCGTGCGAAACAAATGAACCAAAGTTGCCGCCCTCTGAAGCAAACGTCGTCCAGGTATAATCTAAACCGAGTTCATGAAACAAAAGAAGATAACCAAGCAGAGTAAAATAATGTGGATCTCCAAAATAATCTGCCGAAGGAGTGACAAAAAGTATTTCTGCACCTTTCTTGTTGATTGGGGCATCCACCTTAACTCCAATTATCTCTTCTATTTCTTCTACTGCAAAATCGATGCTGTCTTTAAAACCATGCGGTTGAATGCCAAGATGATTACCGGTTCTAAAACTGTTGGCAACAGGGGTAATAACCCAATCAATATTAATCCCTATTAGGTTAAGAAGTTCGCGAACTAATATTGTTACTTCGGCTGTATCAATACCATAAGGACAAAACACAGAACAGCGGCGGCATTGAGTGCATTGATAAAAATAATAGAACCATTCTTTTATCACATCAATTGTAAGCTCGCGTGAACCGGCAAATTTTCCAAAAACTTTTCCGGCAGCAGTAAAATCATTTCTATATACGGATCTTAAAAGTTCAGCCCTTAAGACAGGCATGTTTTTAGGATCGCCGGAACCTATAAAAAAATGACACTTATCAGAACAAGCACCACAGCGAACACAAATATCCATAAAAACTTTTAGTGACCGGAATTTATCCAGTCTTTCCTTTAAACCTTCCAGAATAATCTGCTTCCAGTTTTCTGGTAACTTCCAATCAGCATCGGTGGGCTGCCATTCTCGTGGATTGGGCAGTTGCAGGTACTTCACGTTTTTAGGAATGCCGCTGTAATTATAAACTCCACGTTTAATTTCAACAGTGGGATCCATCCAACTTTTACGCGTTGGTTTGTAATTAATTTTATCTACTAGTTCTTCAGGTTTTATTTTCTTTTTAGACATCCTTATTCCTTTTCTACTGGTATTCCGGCGGCTTTCATTTTATCTCTGAATTCATCTTCATATTCTTCATAGGTATGAATTCTTACAGGATAATCCCACGGGTTTATATGTCTTTTTATACGATTATTATTTGCTAAATTCCTTGTTGGTGAAAGGAAAACGCCCGGCATATGCAGTAGTTTACTAAACGGAAAGTATATTAAAAGTACACATACAAGAAACAAATGAATAAAAAACATTATCCCAATCCCTTCGGGAACAACAGGTTGTAAGCTGAATAGACCCATTGCAAATTCTTTAATACTCACAATATCCACTTTAGTAAAGTACCGCATTAAAATTCCGGTTATTGCAATACTTATAAGTAGAAAGAGCGGGAAATAATCTGAGGATAAAGAAAAATATCTTAGTTTGGGGTCAACGATTCTTCGCAAGAGGAGAAACGATAATGCAACTACAATTATAATGTTGGTAATATATATTATCGGAACCCCAATCTGAAAAAATCCATCAAGGTTTTGCAGGAATGGTATGAATGCAAAAACTGGTTCTGTGAAATAACTGAAGTGCCTTAAAAATATAATTAATAACGACCAGTGAAATGCTAAGGCAACTAACCATAAGTATTTGCTGCTGCCGTATACTAATGTTGGTCCGCTTTTTAATTCGGCTTTAGTATTCCTGAATAAAGACCGGAATAGGAATACTTCCAGCATCATTCTGCCGATAACACCTAATGAAGAATGCGGGCTTTCCAGTTTGCTGTTTTTAATCCAGGGTAGAGAC
>JBATTD010000207.1:0-12762 GCA_049670345.1 Ignavibacteriaceae bacterium | reverse complement strand
GTCCTATCTGGTGTGAATGTTGTATTACCAGCATCATCTTTAAGTCCGATTCCAGGAATCTCCCTCAAACTTTGATGCTTATTTGTATCGAGAGCTTTTATCAATTCGTAAAATGATACCTCACCTTCTCCAATTACAAGATAATCGGCGCCGTGGTTTAAAAAGTTTTCGGCGTTGTATCTAACATCCGGACCGCCTAAGATTATTTTTGTCTGCGAAAGTTCGTCATGTGATTTAACAAATTTTATTATTTCCAGGACATTCAACTTTGTCATCAGGTTAACATAAATACCGATGTAATCCGGTAAGTATTGTAAAAGAAATTTATTTAACTCTTTTTTTGAAGAAAATGTTGTATCGAATATTTCATTTTCAATTCCTTGTTTTTCAAGATAAGACGAAATGTAAAGAATACCGAGCGGGGGATAGGGTTTCATAATCCTTTGTTCAGCAGGATCTTCATTGAGAAAATATCCGTGTGTTAAAATCACTTTCATTAATGTGCTTGCAAATAATCAGAAGATGGAAGAGATTTAATGTTAAACATAAGAATTAATGTACTGAGGGCAAGTGGTATAAGTAATATAAAAAGAGGGAGCCATAAACGAGTTTCAATTATGGTCCCAAATATATAATGCAATACGACAAATAACGGAGTTATGTATGAAGCTATTCGAAGGAAATGCGGATGTTTTTTAAAATCAAGTAAGCTGAGAATTATCAGAGGACCGAGAAGAACCGCTGTGTGAACATTTGCCCTCAATGCATTCGCAGTAGTTTCGGGTGAAAGAAATGGTATATTTCTAATAATTCCCTCAAATGTGAACCAGCCAGGAACAGAGGGCCGAATAATTATTCTTAGCCCGAAATAGGGTATTGCAACAGCCAAACTGGCTAATAGTGATCCATACATATTCTTTTTCAAGAAGAAATCATGCAAAAATATTATTGGAATTAAAAACCATGTTGTTTCTCTATTGAATGTTCCAATAAATAAAAGAACCAAAACAAGACCAAATGAATTTTTATATAATGCATTTAAAGCCATTACGAAAATTGCAAAGTTTAGAAGATCTGCATTTTCTCCAATTGAAGGACCTATTATTGATGAAAATGTGAAACTGAGCAAAATATCAAGTATAAATACTCCAGTAAGGGAAACAAGAATGGAAAAGAAATTTCTCAAATAATAGTAGAATGTTAATTGACAAATAATCAGGAAAAAAATCTTTAAGAAGAGATCAATATCAACTAGCGATAGAAATGAGAAAATAGAATGCAAACCTGTAACCAGGTAAGGGAGAAAAATTCTATATACATGCGGACCTGGAGATGTTAATTGTGTAACTCCATTGATATATATAGTTACATCTGCTCTTAAGTGAACACAAGGACAATGTTTTTCTAAATGCAACGGGGCTCTATCCGCTAAAGCTAGTAGAACAGCAAATGCGAAAAAGAGCATTATAATTATAGCCAGCTTTTGTTTATGGATTATATTTTGCTTCATCCTTAACCTTTTTGGATACTAATATTACTTCAATCGAAAATCAATTATATAGTGATCAGAAAACGCAGAAAGAATTGACCAGTTGGAAATATGTGATTCCAGTCTTTTTATAAAACTAAAAATTTTATTTTTTGAGGCGAAGAAATTTTCGAGATAAGATGGCGGAATAAAAAATCCAACCGGTTTAACGGCTATCACATTAAAATATTTTCTGAATATTTTTTTTATATGACCTAGAGTGTAATAAAACGTCCTTAATTCCATACCGTTAAGCTTTGCGATAGTTCCATTGTCCGAATATCTTCGGAAAGCTTTTTTAAAATTCAACTTAAGTAAAAAATATTTTGTCTCCCACAGACAATATTTTGGCATTATAACCATAACCAATCTGCCGTGAGGTTTAAGAAGCTTACTTAGTGCAGCTGGTATACTATTCATCCCCGCAGTTGAGATACAATTCATCCCGCCGAAATTTGAGAAGATCAGATCAAATCTTCCTTCAAAGTTATTGTTTTCAATTTTACTAATATCGAGTTGCAGTGTCCGTATTTGAGAAGATAAATCTGCCTTTTCTATTTTTTTATGAACAATCTCAAGCATTTTTTCTGATATATCAGTTGCTAAAACGGAGTGACCTTTCTTAGCAAACCATAAAGCATCTTCTCCGGTTCCACAATTCAACTCAAGAATATTTAATTTTTTTTGATCAAGCGAGAATTTTTCAAGATAATCTCGGACGATATCCCTCTGTGCAGTCCCAATTATGCTATGGGTAAAAGAAGCATCGTACCCGCTTGAAATTGTATCGAATGCTTGCTGCATCAGGCGGTTTTTTCTAACTTCTTTAATTTTATAAAATCTATTATTGAAGAAGGTATATAATAAAATGTTAATAGAGCGGAACGAAGTTTTCTCCTATTAATCGTTGCTGGTTTCAGGAATAATTTTTTAATTGTGTTAATACCCTGTTTCTTCCTGTAAACTTTATGAACATATCGATGCAGCTTTTTATAGAATTGAGGTGGATAAGTACTTCTAAACATAACCGCAAGATCGTCGGAGTCTGTCCAGTTGGCTTTAGTCTTAAGATCGTCCTCAACTTTTTCGTAAAATACTGTTCCAGGCAGCGGGTAAGACACTGAAATACCAATGTCATCAGGCAAAAGCTCTAAAACCATATCAATAGTTTTTTGAATATCTTCTTTTTGCTCACCCGGGTAACCGAACTGCAGGAAGAAAGCAGTTTTTATTCCTTTGCTTTTAAGCAGCTTTGTTGCACTGTGTATTTGCTGTACAGTTGTCCCTTTATCCATTGCATCCAATATTTTTTGCGAGCCTGATTCGGCTCCTAACCATACCGAAGCTGCGCCAGACTCAGCAAGTTCATCAATTGTATCTTCCTGCAAAAGTAAATCAACACGCGACTGAATTTGATATGTAAACTTCCATTTATTTTCGTTTACCAAATCCCTAAAACGTCTCACCCAACCTGGTTTTAATCCGAAGATATCATCACAAATCCAAAAGTGATCAACCGAATAATTTTTAATCAGCTGGTTGATTTCTTCAACAACATTTTCAGGAGAGCGAGTATTGTATCGATTTCCGTAAATTGGCTTTGCACACCAGTTACACTTAAATGGACATCCACGTGTTGTTGCAATATTAAGTGAAAAGAATCCATGATTTTTCAGCCAGATATTTTTATAAGAACTAATATCCACTAAATCCCAGGCAGGCAATGGAAGGGAATCCAAATCTTTTAAAATATCACGTCTGCCCGTATTTATTATTTTATTATTTGAGATATAAACCAATCCTTGTACATTTTGTGGCTCGTTATTTTCATTTTCCAAGTTGTCAATCAGTTGACCCAAAGTAATTTCTGCTTCGCCGAGAATAACATAGTCGGCGCCTTTGGATAAATACATATCGGAATGATCAGTTGAATCAGAGCTGCTCACTATCACAGCACAGCCGGCTTCCTTGCCTAACTCTGCTAAGCGAAAAGCTGCCTCACGCATATTTGTTAAACACATTTTCGTAAGGTAGTTGAATCCATCATCATAAATAACGAGGTACTTCGGTCTCTCTTCCTTTAACGTAAGAACAATTTCATCGGGTGTCTCTTTCAGGTTCGTATCGAAAAGTGAAACTTCATATCCCTTTGAACGCAGGTAAGCTGCACCGTAAAGGGTTCCTAATGGCGGGTACGGCTGTTTTGCTTTCCACTGCTTTGGATCGAACCTATAAAAATAGGAATGTGAAAAAAGTATTTTGCTCATCCGTCTAACTCACTTAAAGCGATATTATGTTTTAATTCAAGCTGCTCAAGTTTTAATTTTAGTGATTCTAAAACTCTTTTCTGAAAAAAATTAGGATGATGTTTTGAAATGTTTTTACTTGTTTTAAATGCTAACCTAAAAGTGTCCTTATCTAGCTCCCCGTATCGTTTCTCATCAAACCTAATAAATTTCTTCATTATCTTATCATCAACATAATCACCAAATCTTCTGTTTAATAATGATTCAATTACTTTTTGAATTATTTTTTTTTTAAAAGCAGGTAAATTGGTGACATCTCTTTTAGGGTAATTCGGAACATAGGTTTTTATCCATTGATTTGATTCGTAAAGATCATTGTAAACATCGGCACCGTACATTGGAATAAGGGTTGCCAATTCAACGGCGGTATAAATATTTTTTTCTTCAATCTCTAATTCAGATGTTGAAATAAAATAATTAATACAAAAAAACTTGTACGAATTAAGCAGGAACATTTTTTTGAAAAATACAAGCAATATCCGTGCAATCCACAACCTGTTAGGTGCAGTTATTATAAAATAATCAATATCAGCTTTTTCATCCATATAACCCTTTGATATTGAACCGGAAAGAAGCACACACCGAACAAAGGGAAAATTAGATATAAATTTTGAAAATAATTTGGCAGTTTTCATTTTTTTAATAGCTCGCCTATTACCCTCAATTCTTTTAGGGATTAGATAACTGCTGTGATTTATATAATAGAATTTATCACTGTTGTAAACAATTTCTGAAGCAACAAGCATTTCAAGCTCTTCGAATACTGAAGTTTTAGTATCACAATTCGTATTTGAGCAAATATATATTTCTTCTTTGGTTAAAGGATAATTGAAAATATCATAATAAGCCAAAGTTTTAATAATACTCTTGGCAAGTGTGCCAATTTCAGTGCTCTGAATATTTTTATCTGCTGATTTCAAAATCACAGGTTACTTAATCTAATTTGGAATTATTAAATATAACTAAAAAAAAGAAATTACAAGTGATGAATAAAGTACTCAAACTTAATTAGCATTTAAGATCAAAATCTGTAAAACAGGTTACGATAACTGTATTTTATTAATCTGGTTATGATTATTTTTAAATCAACAATTAAAAAATATTCGTTGCTTAAAGAATAAACAATAAGGAATAAATTTTACAATTCAATAGAGATTAACATGGAAAAGTTACTTTTATTAGGAGATGAAGCAATAGCACAAGGGGCTATTGACAGTGGTATGTCTGGAATGTATGCATATCCCGGAACACCATCAACAGAAATAATGGAATACGTACAAAGGTCTAAAATTGCCAAAGAAAGAAACATTCACCGTCAATGGTCAGCCAACGAAAAAACTGCAATGGAAGCTAGTTTGGGAATGTCTTACGCAGGCAAGCGCTCGATGGCAGCAATGAAACATGTAGGTTTAAATGTTGCTGCTGATGTTTTTATGAATTCAGCAATAACAGGAGTGAACGGCGGTTTGCTTGTTGCAGTTGCAGATGACCCATCAATGCACTCTTCGCAGAATGAACAGGATTCCAGGTATTACGGAAGATTTGCTTTAATCCCGATTCTTGAGCCTTCGAACCAGCAGGAAGCTTACGATATGTCTTATGAAGGGATGGATCTTTCAGAGAAATATAATTTGCCGGTTATGATAAGACTTACTACACGTCTCTCACATTCACGTTCGGGAGTAGTGCAGATGGCATTGAAGGATGAAAATGAAATATCTTATCCTGCTGATCCAATACAATTTGTATTGCTTCCTTCCAATGCACGACAAAAATATAAGGTTTTATTGGACAAATTAGTTGAGCTGAGGAAAATTTCAGACGATTCAAAATACAATACTTATTTTGACGGTAAAGATAAATCCATGGGCATTATTGCTTGCGGAATTGGTTATAACTACTTGATGGAAAACTTTTCTGACGGCCAGTGTCCATATCCGGTTTTAAAGATTGGACAATATCCTCTCCCAACTAACAAGGTTAAAAAAATTGATGAAGATTGTGAAAAGCTTCTAATCATAGAAGAAGGGTACCCGATGGTTGAAGAATTGTTAAGAGGATTTTTGAATAAAGAAAAACGGGTGCACGGAAGATTGGATGGAACAATTCCAAGAGCAGGCGAATTAAATCCAAATATTATCGCCACGGCGCTTGGAAAAGAGAAGGGAAAAACATTACAGATACCAGATATAGTTGCAAACAGACCCCCACAGTTTTGTTCCGGCTGCAGCCACAAAGATGTTTACGAAGCGTTAAATGAAACAATGAGGCAATTTAGTTCCGATCAAAGAGTATTTTCTGATATTGGATGTTATACTTTGGGAGCACTCTCACCTTATAAATCGATTCATACATGCGTGGATATGGGAGCTTCAATAACGATGGCAAAAGGTGCTGCCGATGCAGGAGTAAGACCGGCAATTGCTGTTATTGGCGATTCTACCTTTACACACTCTGGTATAACAGGTTTGTTAGATGCAGTAAACGAAAATACTCCGATGACTGTGATCATTTCGGATAATTCCACAACCGCTATGACAGGAGGGCAGCAATCATCGGCTTATGCTAAACTTGAAGATATTTGTATAGGAATTGGAGTGGATCCTGACCATGTAAGAGTTTTTACTCCTCTCAAAAAATATCACGAAGAAATGGTAAAAGTATTGGAAGAAGAAATTGAATATGAAGGAGTTTCAGTTGTTATACCAAGAAGAGAATGTATCGTAACTTTAACAAAAAAGAAAAAAGAAAAGAAGAAAGCAAAAACTGAAGTTTAATAAAATAGAAAGTTTAATATGAAAACCGATATTATCCTCGCAGGTGTAGGCGGGCAGGGTATCCTTTCGATTGCAGCTACAATTGCAATGGCCGCATTAGATAATGATTTGTATCTAAAACAATCCGAAGTTCATGGAATGAGTCAGCGTGGCGGAGCTGTTGAATCTCATCTTAGAATTTCAGATAAACAGGTTGCATCAGACCTGATTCCGGTTGGTCAGGCAGATATTATTATTTCGGTAGAACCCATGGAAGGGTTGAGATATTTATCTTATCTTTCGGATGAAGGATGGTTGGTAACTAATTCCAAACCATTTATTAATATCCCCAATTATCCTGATATGGACGAATTGAATAAAACAATTTCAAAGATTAAAAACCATATCGTTCTTGATTCCGATAAAATTGCATTGCAAATAAAATCACCACGTTCAACAAATATAGTAATGTTGGGTGCTGCTTCTCCGTTTATCGATATTCCTTATAGAAGTTTTGAAGTTGGAATTAAAAATATTTTTGGCAATAAAGGTGAGAAGATAGTGCAGTTAAATTTAGATGCACTAAAAGCCGGACGAGAATTTGCGGAAGAGCATACACCGGTTGGTAGTAAGTAGTTGGTTATTAGCAAGAAGAATTTTGTCAGTCTGAGTAGAGCGAAGAGTCTCAACCATGATATTACATAGTTTTATCTCCCGCTAAAGCGGACTTGGAATGGCAATGAAAAAAGCACACTTAAACAAGGACTTCTAATTTCTACTAACTGGAGGTGAGGGTTTCAACCTCGTCCACAGTTTTTGGAATCGGTTTTCCAAGGATACGATTCCCATCTTCGGTCATTAAAATATCATCTTCTATTCTTATTCCGCCGAATTTGCGGTATTCTTCTACTCTATCATAATTAATAAACTCAGAAAATTTATTTTCATTCTTCCATTGATCGATAAGTGCCGGAATGAAATATATCCCCGGCTCAATAGTAAAAACATAACCAGGTTCTAATGATTTTGCTAATCTTAAATATGCTAATCCGAACTGATCGCTTCTTTTAATTTCATCAGTGTATCCAACGTAATCCTCACCCAGTCCTTCCAAATCATGTACATCAAGCCCCATCATGTGTCCTAAACCATGTGGAAAGAAAAGACCATGTGCGCCTTGCTGAACTGCTTCATCTACACTACCATGCATTAAACCCAGATTAGATAAACCCTCTACAATAATTGTAGCTGCGAGTAAATGAAGATCTTTATTCATTACTCCCGGCTTAGCAGCACTTATTGAGGATGTTTCTGCATTTAAAACAATCTCGTAAATTTCTTTTTGTTTTGATGTAAACTTTCCGCTTGCAGGAAGTGTTCTTGTTATATCACTTGCGTAATGCATATCAGTTTCTGCACCTGAATCGTTAACTAATAAACTTCCATCTTTAATTTCATTCCCGTGATGGGGATTGTGCAAAATTTGTCCGTTAATAGAAACTATTGGTCGGAATGATAATCCTCCACCAAGTGAGAATGCAACTCCTTCGATCATTCCTGCAATTTTCCTTTCGGTTAATCCAGGTTTTATCATTTTCATAGCAGCGGTGTGCATTCTGTATGCAATATCAACTGCTTTATCAATCTCAGCAACTTCCTCCTCCGATTTTATAGACCTTTGTGAAACTACCGCTTTAATAAAATCAGACGACACATAATCATTTACTCTAGTTGGTTGAATGCCCAATAATTTACCGATAAGCAAAAATTGGTCACCTCTGTACTGTGGCAGGAAATGCACTTTTCTCCCCTTCTTAACAGCATCTGTTAAAACGTTTTCAAGTTTATCAAAGTCTTCAGTTCTGTCTATTCCGCTTTTCTCAGCCAATTCATTAAGCCCTGGCTGCTGACCCATCCAGACTATATCATCAACTGTTAATTCGTGACCATATAAAATTGAGGTATTAGAATCTACATCTATAAGTGCAGCAAGTCCAGGTAGATCAATACCAAAGTAGTAAAGAAATGTGCTGTCTTGTCTGAATGCGAAAGTATTTGCAGAATAATTAGAGGGAGCTTCGTTATTACCCAGAAATAAGAGAATTCCTGATTTAAACTGTTCTTTTAAAGTTCTTCTACGTTCAATATATGTTTGTGGTTGAAACATTTTAATCTCCTATGATGAATTTTCAGTTTTCATTCAGTAAAACTGTTAACTAATAATATATTTTAAACATGAAAGATATAGAAATTATGCAATAATATACCAGAATTCCATTCTTATCCGATTATTTTTTTTGATAGATTATTAATGATATTTTGTAAAATATTATTTGTTGAAGATAATTTTTGTATAAATATCATCTAATTGTTAATATTGAATTACAAATATTGTATTTTTATAAATACTTAAATAATAAACACTTACTGAAATTATTGAACAAACTGAATTTAATGCAAAAGAATATTTTAACAGTAATACTTACCCTCATTATTTCATTTCAATTATACTCGCAGAAGCTACAGCAGGATGCTCTTCTTCAGTTTTCAAATTCTTGGGTATTCACCTTGGCGGGAGGTGTTACAACTGGTTATACTGATTATGAAAGCACAAAATTTAAAGGAACACTCCTGGGTGCGGTTGAGTATTATCTATCCAGATCAAGCAGTAATATATTCGGTTTGAAAATATATGGTGGAGTTCAGCAAGTTGGTGGAAAAGATAGTAGAAATTCCACAACTACAAAAGATGGGATTAGAGATCCATTGCCACCACAATTCCAAACAGAAATGATTTTATTAGGTGTTGCGATATCTTACAGTCATTCCATTGAGGAAAAATATTTCCCTTTTATACAGCTCGGATTATCAAATAATTGGTTCAGCCCCAAAGACCCAAACGGAATAAAATTAGAAGGAAATGCAAGTGAGTTATATGATAAGTTAGTTATGAGTGCAGATGCGGGATTTGGCGTAAAATTTCTTTTAAATGATATTATCAGTCTTAATATTTCCGGAGGAATTCATCTTCCCTCAACCGATTATATTGATGACATAGCTTCTGGTGATAATAATGATTTATATTACACCGGAATGATTGGAATTTCAGTTGCACCGTTTGGTCCAAGCGATTCTGATGAAGATGGAATAATAGACGAGTTTGATGCATGTTCTGATGAAGCGGAAGACTTTGACGGTTTTGAGGACAACGATGGCTGTCCTGAGTATGATAATGATTTTGACGGGATTCCTGATGTGGATGATACCTGCCCGCTTGGTGCAGAGGATTTTGATGGCTTTGTTGATTCTGATGGTTGTCCGGACCCTGATAACGATTTAGACGGTATCCTTGATATTAATGATGATTGTCCTGATGAAGCAGAAGATAAGGATGGATTTCTTGATGAAGATGGCTGCCCTGATATTGATAACGATGGTGATGGTATTCTAGATATTGATGATGAGTGTCCGAACAAACCGGAGACCTTTAATGGATTTGAAGATCAGGACGGTTGCCCTGATCAGATTAATGTGTTGTCAATTGAGAAAATAACACTTAGCGCGAAAGATATATTTTATTCGAATACTACTACTATTAAACCTGAAGGGATTTCTAAATTAAATGAAGCGCTTGAAGTTATCAATCATGAACCTAATTCTAAATGGAGAATTGAAGGTCACATGGATAGTCAGGGCTCAGAACAATTTATTAGAAAAATTTCTTACGATCGTGCAGCGGTAGTGCTTGAATTTTTTACTTCGAATGGTATATCATCGGATCGGTTTTCTATTTACGGGATGAGTGATGACTTTCCCATAGCTAATAATACGAACGAAGAGGGAAGAGAAAAGAATAGAAGAATTGAGATAATAAAAGAAAAGGGATATTAATTTTATATCTCATTTTTATAAAAAAAGTTTAAAATAACATTTCTTTTACAATGTCTGCAAGAACGTAATCTCATTTTTTAGACCATTCAAAACTTACAATTAATATGCATTTATTTATACAATAAATTCAGATTTACAGGTAATATATACCTATAATTGTTTGAAGTGTTGTTAACATTGCCGTAAACAAAACTAATTATCTGGCACAAATATTTCAATGAAGTTATGCTCTTGGCGCTTAAAATAAAGAATATTTGAAAATGAAAATTCCAGCCAACAACTCGAACTCAAAATTTTTTGTAACAGGAAAAGAAATCCATTCAACATTTGAATTTACGCAAGAAATTGCTATAAATCGTTCCGGAAAAAGTATCACAAAAGGGATGGTTAAGTTTTTTCTGGGAATGGTTTACTTTGCAGCTTTAATGTATTCTCTGTTCATACTTCTTTCTTAAGAAGTAATCCCCTTACCCTAAAATAAAATAATCCTCCTTAGTATATATCAATCTGCCGTAAAAGTAATTTCTTTAATTACTTTTGCAGGAACCCCTGTCACTATTGTGTTTGGCGGAACATCTTTGGTTACTACCGCACCGGCACCAACAATAGCATTTTCACCAATTGTTACTCCGCACAATATTGTTGATGATGAACCAATAGAAGCACCTTTTTTCACAAATGTTTCAATTACTTCCCAGTTCGATTCTGATTGCATAGTTCCATCTTCATTAACCGAACGAGGATGTTTATCGTTTATAAAAGTTACGTTATGCCCAACAAAAACATTGTCTTCAATATAAACACCCTCGCATATAAAGGTATGCGAGGATATTTTACAATTTTTCCCAATGGATGCATTTTTTTGAATCTCAACGAACGTACCAATTTTTGTATTATCATCAATTGAACATCCATAGAGATTAACGAAATCAAAAATCTTGACATCCTTACCGAGTTTTACATTGTTTATATTTTTCTTTTCCATAAATTAAATTAGTACGCTGGAATTTAGTTCAACTATTTCACCATTATTTTTGATGGATTTATCGCTGGCTTCAAGAATTCTTACTACATCTAGTCCATCCTTACCACTTGTTAAAGGATCTCGATTTTCCTGGATGGCGCTAATAAATTCCTTTGCGCCTAAGGCTAGTGCTTCTGTTTGGCTTATCTTAGGAGAAAACATATCACCTATTCTATATTGAACCAATGCCTGATGAATGCTTTCAGTTGAATCGAACTCAACACCGCTATCGTAAACTTTTATTTTTTCGAAATTTTCCATGTCATCATAAACAAGCATTTTCTTGTCACCGCCGACAATCATCCTTCTTATTTTTACAGGAGACACCCAATTTACATGAAAATGAGCAAAAGTGTTTTGGTTAAAATGAACACATAAATGGGCAAGATTTTCTTTGCCGTTAAAGTTTGCTATTCCGCTTGCGCTAACTGCAACCACTTCATGCTTGGGAAGTATGAAATTCATGATGGAAAGATCATGCGGAGCTAAATCCCATACTACGTTTACATCTCTTTGGAATAGACCTAAATTTATCCGTTCGGAATCGAAATATAATACATTCCCGAGTTCACCGCTTTCTACTAACTCTTTCATTTTTCTAACGGCACCATTATAGATAAAGGTATGATCTACAAATATTTTAAGATTTTTTCTTTCGGCAAGTTCTATCAATTCTTCTGCTTGTGCGGAACTAGAAGTGAATGGCTTTTCTACCCAAATATGCTTGCCGCTTTCAAGAGCTTTCTTAGCAAGTTTATAATGAGTATCAACCGGAGTTGCAATAACTATGATGTCAGCTTCCCCATTCATTAGTTCTTTGCAATCACTAAGTAATTGAACTGATGGGAATCTATTTGCAATAAATTTTAGTCTTTCATCTTTCTGATCACAACCAATAACTTTTGTTACTTCTTTTTGTGAGAGAAAGTTTCTTACAAGATTTGGACCCCAATACCCGAGACCCAGTATACCTACTACCATTTAGTAGCCTCCTTTTTTTTAGCCAAAAATAATTAATGTTAGCGAAGGGTTTAAATCCCAATTATCTTATTCTGCACCCCTTGCTGTTAAAATTGCAGGTACAGTTTGAAGCATTATCTGCAAATCGAACCATGGCGACATATTGTTGATATAATAAAGATCAAGCACAACGCTCTCTTTGAACGATACTGAACTTCTTCCCCACACCTGCCATACACCGGTACAACCTGGAATTACATTTACACGGCGTTTCTGCCACTCATCGTAATTCTGGTA